>RDXD01000227.1 GCA_004292575.1 Bacteroidota bacterium | reverse complement strand
CAGTAGCGTCGATTTTCCTGTACCATTGCTGCCTATTAAACAAATCTTATCAAAGGGAACATTGGTAGCTGGATTTGTAAAATCAATTTCGACATTCTGGAACTGATTGTAGCTAACGATATGGATTTTGCAAAGTTTCATGGCGTAAATTTAGGCGTTTCCAAATCATTTTCATTTCCTCAGCGGCCTTTGCATTATCCCCGTTCCTCCTAATGCGTTTTCTGCTTCAAGTGGCCTACATCAACGCTTCAAAGATAGTGTTGAGTTTGTTATAGTTCGGCAGTCCCTAGCGCGTAGTTCAAAACGGACTTGTTGGTGGGCAGGGGGTAGTTAAAGTAGCCTAGGTTCATGGTGATTGTTATTTGGTTTGAAAGTTTATTTTTTTCCCAATATTCTTTTTCACAACCGACCAAGTCTTTTTCATTAAACATTTTGGTGCGGCGGATGCTTCGGCTTCGCTAAACGTAGTTACCATTTTTGCAACGCTTATGGCCAAAACTTGTTGATATCTTTGATGATAAAACGCTGCCATTTCTTCAATCGTAAAAACGTCAAGCAATCTATCTAAGTCCCAAAAATCTTTTTTTGCACCTCTACCAGAAATAGCAAAGATTTTTGACGCTGCAATGTCTTCTATACTGGCAAAACGCACCCCATCAATAACAACAATTGGTTTTAAAAGTGGATATGGCCGCGTGCAAATGTCAACTTTTACACCATCAATAACCGCAAATACACCTAGCATATTTTTTACCGACGATGTAATGATTATACGCGACTTAAAATGCGCTGTAAGTGCTGTATGCATGGCATTTCGGTCAAATTCAACCGTTGCAAACAAATCTAAATCTACTGAATATCGGTGGCCCAAAAGCAACGACAAAGCAGTACCGCCAACAAGATTAAAGGGCTCTAACGCTTCTAAAGCCATCAACTCCTGTAGCAAGCAATAAGTTTCGACAGCTACTGTGTTTGTAAATAGCACCTAAACTTTTTTTGTGGAATGTTATAAATTACCGATACATAGTTAAATGTTTCAGGTTCAATATATTTTGCCTTCACGATTTCTTTCTTGATGAATGCGTCGCCATAAAAACGCCGTATTAATCTAATATCCGATATGTCCCCGCGTTCAAATACGCGAACAATTACAAATTGTGGGTACTTCCTTAAGGTACTGGCGGTAAGCTCCACATCCCAAAAAATGCTTTTCCTTAAATTTTGCAGCACATTTTCCATATTGCAGATTATTCTATCCCACCACCTCCCCTTCTTTCTCATTCATCAGGTAGGCCTTTATAAAACCATCCAGTTCGCCATCCATCACCGGCCCCACATTGCCCACCTCATAGTCGGTGCGGTGGTCTTTTATCATTTTGTACGGGTGAAACACATAGCTCCGTATCTGGCTCCCCCACTCTATTTTCTTTTTGCCGGCGTTGGCAGCATCCTTTAGCGCATTGCGCTTTTGCAGCTCCAGTTCATATAATCGGCTGCGCAGCATTTGCATGGCCAGCATTCTATTGCCCAGTTGGCTGCGGTCTTGCTGGCACACCACCACTATACCCGTGGCCAGGTGCGTCAGTTGCACCTTGGTTTCCACCTTATTTACATTTTGGCCACCCGCGCCGCCACTGCGGCTGGTTTCCATTTTCACATCACTGTCTTTTAGGTCTATTTCAATGCTATCGTCTATCAGCGGGTACACATACACACTAGCAAAGCTGGTGTGCCGCCGGGCATTGCTGTCAAATGGGCTAATGCGCACCAGCCGGTGCACACCACTTTCGGCCTTCAAAAAGCCATAGGCAAACGGACCATCAAATTGTAGGGTGGCACTCTTAATACCAGCACCATCGCCATCCGTCCATTCGGGAGTTGTAACCGTGTAGCCCTGTTTTTCGCCATACATGCGGTACATACGGGCCAGTATTTCGGCCCAATCTTGGCTTTCGGTGCCACCGGCGCCGCTGTTTATTTGCACCACCGCAGGCATCTCATCTTCGGGCTGGTTCAGCGTGCTCTTAAATTCGGCGTCCTCCACCGCCTTTACAGCAGCATCAAACGCCAGTTTTGTGTTGGCCTCATCCTCCAAGCCCTCTTTCCAAAACTCAAAAAGCACACCAAAATCCTCCACCGCCGTATTTACGGCAGCATACATGCCCACCCAATACTCGTTGGCCTTAATCTCCTTCATCATGGCGGTGGCACGCTTGTTATCGTCCCAAAAACCGGCACTCTGGCTTATCTGTTTATCGTTTTCTATTTTGGCAAGTCGGTTCTCAACGTCAAAGAAACCTCCTCAGAACCAATACACGGTCCCTTATAGCCTTTAAATGCTCTAGTGTCATAGCCGCAAAAATAGGAATTTCACAACGCCCTTGTATGCAAGTTTTCTTTAGGTTTACCGCAGCAATCCGCACCCACCATCAAAAAAAATACAATATGCCCATTTTTTTGAAGCCAAGCCTTAGCAACCACACTCGGCCTCGGTCCCGCTTTTCGCTGCAAGCCCTCCGCTTCGCGTCGGGGCTTTCCGCTACAATCGGGGCTAGAGCCTGTACCGCTGTACCCTGTGGCAGCCTTAGCCTACCCTACACCAGCAGTGCCACACCGCAGCCCCTGCCACCGGCCAACCATCGGCGTCGGGCCGCCGCGTGCTGGGCAAGCCTTATGGCAGCCCACCTGCTGCTGGCCCTGGGTGTGGCAGCCCAATCCGCCACCACCACCACTACCGATACAGCCATGCTGGGCAACACCACCATCAAATTTGTAAGCACCACTGCCGGGCCACAAGCCGGCGTGCAGTTTTTGCATGTGCACCAAAACGAAGCCACCGCCGTAACCGCCGCCCACGCCATGCTGGCCCGGGCCAAAAAAGGACAGTTTGTAACCTGGCAGTGCCAGCAAGACCGCTACGTACAGTTCAGCCTCAATGGGCAAACCTTCAAATTTGACCCCAACCGCATTTACACCGATGCCGGTGCCACCGCCACCCTAAAAAGCAATGGCCCGTTTACGCCACAGGCGCTGGCAGCACTTAGAACCGTGGCCCAGCGCTTTGCCAGCCAATATGCCAATGGCAAGCGCCTGGTGGTAGCCCTCCACAACAATACCGATGCCGGCGGCCTCACCATCAATTCCTACGCCAAAAATGGCGACTATGCTGCCGAAGCCGAAGCCGTCAACATCAGCAAAAAATGGGATGAAGACGACTTCTTTTACACCACCAACCGTCACCTTTTTCAGTACTTTGCCCAAAAAGGGTTCAACATCGTGCTTCAAAATAATGCCACCGTTACCGACGATGGTTCACTCTCGGTGTATGCCGCCAAAAACGGCATCCATTACCTCAATGTAGAAGCGCAGCATGGCCACCTTAAGCAGCAGCAAAAAATGTTGCAAGCCGTGCAGCAGCTCATAGCCGAGCAGTACCGCTAACGCAAAAAGCCTGCCGCAAGCATAGCTCACGTCAGGCCTCACAAGTTCTAAAAAAAAATCACCCGCTGCATAAGCCGGATTCTGTAATCTCAAGGGTGTTAGCCCCCAAAACGGCGTCATTTATCTGCGATGTCCATTGCTGGCGCACCTGTATCTGCCTACCCTGATTCATTGGGCGGGCCGCCCTCAAGCGAATCTATACGTGGCATTTCAGCGCCCAAGGTTTACCCAAACCACACCTTCCGGCGCAGCCTCGTGCGCTCTTACCGCACGTTTTCACCCTTACCCCAGCGCTAAGCACTTGGGCGGTTATTTTCTGTGGCACTATCTTGCCTGGCCCTGCGGCCAATACCCCGATGTTATCGGGGTGGGTTGCCCTACGCTGTCCGGACTTTCCTCCCACCTTTCGGCAGGCGACGACCTTCGCGGGTGATGCGGCAAAGCTAAGCCAATGTAAAAAAAGCAGGCCGGTTAAAAAATTGTTGACCAGCGTAGCCGCCCGCGGCCTTTCAGTTTTTCCCCAAACCGCAACGCCAGTTAGCCGTCAAACCTGCCCGCACCCACACCGCCCCAAAAGGCAAAGCCGGTAAGCTACAGCCTTAATTTCTCCAACCACCCAGCACCAACTGGTTCCCAAGTTGTGGTTCCGTAGGTAATTTTAGCCCGCCTTCAACACATCAAAACTCTAAAACACATGACAAGCTTCTAAAACTTGCGCATTAAATGGTCAACGGCTTCCTATCAGACCGGTTTTTTAGCCAACCGCTACCATCAAAGGTCTATGGCCTGCCCAAACGTCAACAGGTTGTTATCCGGATCAAGCAACGAAAACTCGCGTTGCCCCCAAGGCTTGGTTACGAAGCCGCCGTTGGGGTGAATGGCCACACCGCGGCGCAACAGCTCATCATAAAGCACATCAATGTTATCTCTTCTAATGTAAACCTGTCCATCGTTCTCGCGTGGGGGGGGGTCAAGTGCGCCAAAAAGAAAGAAATGAATTTCAATATTGTCTTTGCGCACCAATAGGCAATCCCCATAATCACCCAATTAGGCGCAGGACTGCTTACTGTGTACAATGCGCTACGGGTTAAAACCCGCAGTTACAATATAAAACGAGCCTACAGCTCTCCGCTAAACGCCCTAACTAGGTGCAGGGCTCCAACCAATTAGGCGCAGGACCCTGTCCTGTGTACAATGCTACGGGTTAAAACCAGTAGTTACAATATAAAACAAGCCTACGGCTGTACGCTAAACGCCCTAAGTGGGTGCAGCACGCCAACAAATTAGGCGCAGGACTCCGTCCTGTGTCTAACCGTTACTTTTGTTTGCATATTTTGATGTTTCATTTAACCAAGTATTTATGGTGCCAATTCTACGGGTTAA
>RDXD01000052.1 GCA_004292575.1 Bacteroidota bacterium | reverse complement strand
ATTTATTGATACAACAAATCAATCGCTTGCGCAAGTTCGCGGTCTTTTTCTGTAATGGTGTTGCCTGCGTCATGGGTAGTGAGCGAAATCTCCACGCGGTTATAGACATTGAACCAAGCGGGATGATGGTTCATTTTTTCGGCTACAAGGGCTACTTTTGCCATAAATCCAAAGGCGGCTATGAAGTCTGTGAACTCAAAAGTCCGCTTCAGTTGTTGGTCTATTTCTTGCCACATAAAATTATTTTGGGGGTTTATTTGCAAAGGTAGCAAAAAACCTACAGATTTGCGCATACTTTTATACTAAATCCATGAGCGACCATACCACTTTTCGCAAAGAAATCCGCCTTTTTGATGCCATCATGCTTGTGGCAGGCACCATGATAGGTTCAGGCATATTCATAGTAAGTGCCGAAATAGCCCGACAAGTAGGGGGCGCGGGCTACCTCATGCTCGTTTGGGGACTTACAGGGCTGATAACCGTAGCGGGCGCGTTGAGCTATGGCGAGCTGGCGGCTATGTATCCAAAGTCGGGCGGGCAGTACGTTTTTTTGCGCGAAGCATACAGCCCCATGGTGGCATTTATGTATGGCTGGACGCTTTTTGCAGTAATCCAAACAGGTACGATAGCGGCAGTAGCCATGGCATTTGCCAATTATACAGATGTGATTTTTCCTATAAAAGCCACGCTATTTGAGGTAGGCAAGTTCAAAATCACGACTTTGCAACTTTTGGCGATAGGCAGTATCTGGGTGCTTACCTACCTGAACCTACAGGGCGTAAAGAATGGAAAATTTATCCAAAATCTATTCGGAAGCACAAAAATTATCGCGCTTTTGGGGCTTATCGCGGTGGGGCTTATTTGGGGAAATAACCTTGAAGCTATCCAAACCAATTTCCAAAATATGTGGAAACTTACCCAAACGACCATCACTGATGGGCAGGCAAGTCTTGTAACGAATTTTACGACTTGGGGCGTGGTATTGCTGATTGGTTCGGCTATGGTGGGTTCGCTTTTTTCGAGTGATGCGTGGAACAATATCACTTTTGCGGGAGATGAAATCGTGAATCCTAAGCGCACTTTGCCTTTGAGTTTGGCGATTGGGACGGGTTTGGTAACGCTTTTGTATCTTTTGGCAAACTTAGTTTATCTCTGGGTACTGCCTATGG
>RDXD01000226.1 GCA_004292575.1 Bacteroidota bacterium | reverse complement strand
TCGTTTCCACAGTTAGCACTTCATACTTAACCCAGAACAGTTGAACTCCAGTTCGCTCCTTCTACCGCATTTAACAGCCGCTCCTCATAGGCTCGTTTCAGTCTTAGGGCCGCCTTCCATCATCCCAAAAACATACTAGCCTAAAAGTCTAAGCCCAGCGAAAAATACCATGCCGGCTTGCCTTCAAAAAAGCCATTCATCGGCCACGCCGAATCTACCTTTATAATGTATCCCAGCAGCGTACTGCGTACACCAAATCCATATCCACCGGCAAATGGCCCCACACCGCCCGACTTTATTCGCACTAGCACCGGATTGTTGGCAGCTCTATAGTTGAGTGCCGGGCGTTTAATGCCGCTAAAATTGCCCTCCCAAGCCGTGCCCAAATCAACAAACTGCACCAGTTGGAAATTGCGGATAAACGCATTGTTGATGGGCTTGTTGAAAAACGTGGTAAACACAGGCAACCTAAACTCGCTGTTAAGCACCACAGCATTGTTACCATTGGCCACATTTTGGTTGAAGCCACGCAGGTTCAGGGCCAGGCTTTGATACGCATAGCGCGCCGTAGGGTTAGGCCGGTTGCCATCCTCAAATCGAGGTGTTAGCCAGCCATCTACACCACCCAAATAGTAAATTAACTTTTGCTTACCCCAGCTTACATCAAGCGCACCGCGGCCAGCCCATATAAAGTTGCGGTATATAGGCAGGTAGTAGCGCACATCGCCCCCAAGGTTAAAGGTAAACTGGCGCTCTACAGGCTGCCCCGGTACAAATGCCACCTTGTTTATTTGGGCAATGTTTTCGGCGTACACTTTCCACCGCAAGCCATTCCAAATGTTCTGCGCCTTCATCAGCGCATTGTCCCACACATACTCCAAGCGTGTGTTTATAAACCTTAGGTTCGAGTCGGGGCGGCCCAGCCCATAACGATCCGGCTGGCGGCTGGCCAGGTTTTGAGGCCGCAGCACAATGCGGTCATTTCTGTAGGCCATGGTAAGGCGCAGGCTACGTACCACATCAAATGGCAGCGTTACATTGCCCTGATACATGGTGGTAAACAACTTAGAGTCGTACAATTGGTCGGGGTTGGTATTGTAAAACCTAAAGTTGCTGTTGGCAGCGCGGTAGTATGTAGCCCCCCAGTCTATGCGGCGGCGGTAGTTCTGGTAGCTTACAAAGTATTCGTTATCGGTAAAATTAATGCCCGGCCTTATACCGCCCGTAATGCGGTAGTCCTCCATCACATCGCTCAGGCTGGCCGTAAATGCCCAGCTTAGGTTGTTGCCATTGTTCAGCTGTATTGGCCCCGATCCGCCAGCATAGGGCTGAAACCGATTAATCAGCAAGTTGCTGGTAACACCGGCCAAAATGGCATCGTTGCTAAATTTCAGCTTGTACTTGTACAGTTTAGCATCGGTAAGTGCCGATATTCGGGGTGTACCTTGGTTTTCGAACATGCTAAAAAAGCCACCTGTTGTGGTGTCAACCTTATCGTTATCAAACTCACTAAAGAACCCACTGATGGCTTTCTTAGCCGTGTCGGCGCCCTTTGCCCCATAATAGGTGGCCTGGCCAGCCGCCGCTTTGGCAGCCAATTGCTTGCTTTTCATGTAGGCCGTGGGGCGGGCATTTACATTGCGCCGGCGCAGGCCCACGCTGTCCACCCGCAGGCGGTACAGGTTCTTTACGCCGCTTTCTTGTGTCACTTCGCTCACCATGCCTTTATCGCCGGCAATACGGGTTTCAAGCAGGCTGCTGGCGTAGTTGCTTATGGGGAAGGTGTAGGTACTATCGCGGGTAATGCGTATGTAACCAACGCTATCCGGCTCTGTGCGGTCCCAAGCCCGCAGCGTGCTGTCCAGCTCTTTGCGCTCGGGGTTGCGCAGCACCTCTGTACCCACAAACAGCAGCGTATCCAAGCCCTCTGCCTTGGTGGTAAAAAAGCCAGCATATCGGTTGCCCACGCCATTTTCTGTACCCACAAACGTAAAGTGGTTCATGTTGTACTGCGTAGGGTAGCGGGCATCGCCAAATTTCAGGTTGGTAAGCTGTGTTATTTGCCTAAATCCTGCCTTATCGTCCACATCCACCAAAAACACGTTGAAGTTGCTTAGGCCCGGCAGGCTGGTATCGCTACCCGGCGCCTGCGGCAGCGGGCGGTTGCTGCTAAACAAAATGCCATACTTGTTGGGGAAGCTCACAAAGCTAGCGTCTATATCGTCCCACACATCGTTGGTTATTTGCTGTAGTTTTTGGCCATCAATGGTATAAACATAAATATCGGTGTGGCCGTTTTTCACAGCGCTCATTATCAAGCGCTTAGCATCCAAATAGTACTGCGCATCCTGCACTTGGTCAAAGGGCAGCACATGGTCCACTGTTTTCTGTCCTGTAGTTATATCGTGCACCATCAGCTTCACCTTACCTTTTTCCCAATACACCACCGCCAGGCGGCTACCCTTGCCATCCCAGGCCATTATGGGGTAGTTGGGGTTGCGTTGGTGTTTCATTACCCGCACCCCATTTTTTATCAGCACCTTGCGGTTCACATAGTTTTCGTACAGGCTTACACTGTATTTGCCTTTTTTATACTCGGCCACCGCATACGTGTAGCTGCGCACATTAGGGCTGGGTGCAAAGTGGTAGAAATCTTTGTTCTGGTTCACATCTTCGCTAATCGTAACGGTGCCCTTGGGGTAGTTGCGGCGGGCCCTAATGTCTTCGTAATATTTTTCCGTTTCCACCCGCATAAAGTCGGCCAGCACCTCCTTAAACTTTTTCTTGCACACCCGTAGGCTGGCACTGTTCACGTTTTTATACAGTATGCTCAGGTATAAAAAGTAGGTTACATTATCTGGCTTGTAGGTGTTTGCAATGTAGTTCCAAAAGGCGTGCCCGGCAATGTCGGGTTCGGCAAATGCAAGCTGATAAAAATTGCGGTACTCGCCTGCCAGCAGCGCATTCTTAGCCTGATCGTCGAGTGCCACGCTCCACGGCTCGGCCGCATAGCGCACATAGCCGTCGGTAAGCCATTTGGGCAGGTCCAGCAGGGTTGCATTGCTGGCCACCTCGCCCAGGTTTTCGCCAAACAAGCGGTTGTCCACCAGCACACGGGCTATTCCCTCGCGTATTTGGCGGCGCAGGTTGGCGTGGTTGCCATCAAAGTAAATCACCATTTTGTTATTCACCAGTGTAGTAAGGCCACCCACATCGGGCAAAATGTCGTTGCCAAGCCCAATATTCGTAGCCTGCTTATCGTCGTAGGTGTTGTACAGCACCACATTGCAGCGGCGCTGCAGCGCTATTTCTGTAAAGCCCTCCAGCTGCGGCAGCTCTTCCTCTGCTATTTGCAATGCGTACTTCGCAAGCTCCAAACCGCCCTGCGTAAAGTGCACATTAAAGTTGGACGTTTGGTAAAACCGCCAGTTAAACTTGCGGTATTGTATGCGGTTTTTTCCAAACTGCACACTACTTACCTGCGCCTCGCCATGCAGCCCGGTTAGGCAGCAAGCCAGCATTACAGGCAGTAACTTAAAAAAATTGGTGCGCTTGTGGTAGCCGTTTTGGTGGGTCATAAAGTCGGTATAGTACACTTAAAGTAAAAAATAGCTTTCGAGCCAATAAAGGTAGCAGTTTTAAGCAGCAGGCCGCACTGCAAACTTAATAGTGCCGCCACAAAAATGCGTTGCAATCAAATAAATGCCAATTTGCAGCCAAATATCCCCCTGCCCCATGCTCACGCTCCACCAGTTTACGGTCAACCCGCTACAGCAAAACACTTATTTGCTCTATAACGACGAAGGCATGGCCGCTATTATAGATCCCGGATTTTATACGCCCGCCGAGCATCTCCAGCTTAGCCAGTATTTATCCGCCCATCGGTTGCAGCTCAGCGCCATTTGGCTTACCCACGCCCATTTCGACCATGTTTTTGGCCTAAAGCAAGTGGCCCAGCAGCACCAACTCGTACCACAGCTGCACCCCAACGAGGGCGGCATGCTACAAATGGCCTCCGTGGCCGCAACCCGGTGGAACCTCCCTTTCGAGGGCTACACAGGGCCAGTGCAACACTTTCAAACGCCGCAAAGCCTCAGCTTAGGAAGCCACAACCTTCAGGTTATCAATTGCCCCGGTCATAGTCCAGGGCATGTAGCCTTTTACCAGGCACCCACGGCACCCCAGCACAGCGGCATCCTCATTGCCGGCGATACCCTCTTTAGCGGCTCCATTGGCCGTACCGATTTGCCCGGCGGCAACCATGCCCAGTTGCTCCAAAGCATCCACCAGCAGTTGCTTACCCTTCCCCTCAATACACGCGTGTATCCCGGCCATGGCCCAGCCACCACCATTGGCACCGAAAAAATCCACAACCCCTACCTTGCGTAGCTGCACCCCCAAACCCGCTTCCGCTGGCCCACACTACCCAAATACCAAACCGTTACAAAAAAAATACAATTGGGGCGCCCGGGCGGGCTATCCGGTCCAAGTCCGTCTCTACGTTGTAGAGACGGGCTTTCCCCTCCTATCCCTGGCGCAGCCCCGCAGCTTGCTTCCGTTTTATATTACCGTTTTTCACCATTACAGTTGCAAAAAAACAGGCCCTTTTCAAGCTGCTGAAGTTTAAAACAATTGGTGCAATTGCAATTAGTACCCATCCAGAAATTTTAACTCTGCCAAAACCATTACGTTTCCAGTAGAACCAGAAAAAGAAGAAATCCGCAGAGATTTTTTGATGTGTTGATGTTCTGATGTTTTGATTTTCTCCAACACCACACACAACGACAATTTCACGAACAAACAAAGCAAAAAACTGGTCAGCCAAGCTGTACAACTC
>RDXD01000225.1 GCA_004292575.1 Bacteroidota bacterium | reverse complement strand
GGCCCATGGGGCTGGGGCTAAGCGCCGTGCCGCTGCGGGTAAAGCTGTAAAGGTGATACAACATGCTGCGTACGTCTTGCTGGGCTTGCGCATCGCCATCTATTTGTATATCGCTTTGCCAAAGCAGCTGCCATGCGGCTTTGTGCTGCTGTAGGAGCCGCTCCCTACCCTCTAAGCGGGCAAAAATGGTTAACCGCTCGGCTTCGTTTAGCGGATCGGCGTGGTGGCTGCTGGTAATGGATGAGCCAACAATGCTAAACGTATAGGATTGGCCAGCCTTTAGCACTTTATTAAACTTCATGAGGTGCATGTTGTTGTCCCACATTTCGTGCACCACCCTTGGCTCTTGCCCATGTGGCTCGGCAAATAAGAAACTGTTGCTGGCGCACATTAGCATTTTGCCGGTGGGGCTTTTGGCACTGGAGGTAAGCAAACTGAGGGCCACGTGCGGGCGGTCAATTTCGTTGTAATAGTTCTGTACATCCTTCAGCAAATCCGGGGCTTCCATTACGCTAGCTGCACCCATTTTTATATCTTTTTGGGCAGTAATGCTTACATCCATGAGCACCGTAAAGGGCAAATGCCTCAGGCTGCCATAGGTATAACTTACGGTAGCCTTGTCGCCCACCTTAAACTGCGTGGTAAGCAGCGCGGTTTTCATATCCAAGGTTTGGGTAAATTGGCTTGCGTTGGCTGCATCCACGCTGCGCCCATCAATTTCCATGCGCATGTTTAGCAGGTTAAAACTGGGTATAAAATTGCTAACCCTACCGCGGCCATAAGTATCGTAAGCCCCGGCCAGCACCACCTCTTTTACCTTAAAAGGCTGCGGCGCACTTACTATGCCCAGCATGCCATTGCCCACGGTAATGCCATAGTACTTGGCTGCATCAATGTTAGCGGCTGTAATGCGCCATGGGTCTTGTGCGGCGCCTGCTAAAGGGAGGCAAAGCACAACCATCCAAAACTTAAACATAGCAAAAGAAATAACCGCTGTTGAACGGGGTGTTGGGGGCATGGCAATCAATTTGTACAGCTAAAGTAGTTGTTGTGTGGCATTGCTGCTATGCGCATAGCCCCCGCAAACGTTGGTTGTGCATTAGCTTACTACTTTAAACCCAATTTGCGCCTTGCAAAGCCCCATGCTTCAATTAAAATAGATTGGGCTTAATGCCCCGGCACGCTACATTTGAGGCCTATTTGGAAGTTTAAAATGAAAAGAATAATTGCTTTGCTGGTTGTGTTCACACTTGCCCTAGTGGGGCTGTATGTTTTTTTGCCAGGCCAGCAGCAAACAAAAGTAACCTTTGGCCTTAAGGCCAATTCGCGCAGTATTGCCCGCTTTTTGGCACAGGATAGCATTTGGCAAAAAATGAATTTGAATGCCGGCAACAGCAGCGGCCAATACAGCTTTGCGGTACAAAGGGCCGATGCAGGAGCCTTGGCCGGCATGCTTACGCACCAAGGTAGCCAGTACCCCAGCGTGCTGCTTTTAATTGAGCTACAAAAGGACTCCATGCTGTTGGATTGGACTACCACTTTTACTGCCGGGCCTTGGCCATGGCAACGGCTAAAGCTACTATCGGAGAAAAACTTGGTAACCGCTTACATGCAGCAGCAACTGCTACAGATGAAGCTGCTTTTGGAAGACACCAAAAACACTTATGGCGCCCCCATAAAATTTGGCACCATGCAGGATAGTGTGCTTATTACTACTGCTTTTACAACGGACAGCTACCCCAATACCGCCGCCCTGTACGCCCAAATTGGCAAGCTGCAAACCTATGCATTGGCCCGGGGCGCAGACACTACCAAAGCCCCGATGGTGTTTGTGCAAGCCGATAAAACGAGCGGTAGTTTCCTTACGCGCCTGGCTTTGCCGGTAAACACGGCGCTGCCACCCACTGCCAACATTGCCATCAAAAACATGGTGCTGGGCAACAATTTATCGGCAACCGTTACCGGCCCCGAGAGCAAGGTACAGGCCACCTTTAAAGCAATGTACCAGTTTGTGGAAGATTATCAACTTACCATGCCGGCCATACCCTACGCACAGCTGGTAACCAACCGCTTGCAGCAACCCGATAGCAACCGATGGGTAACTACCGTTTATTTCCCCATACACTAATGGCCCAAAAGCCCCAGAAGGCCATCAAATATTAGCCCCTGGCCAGCCCATTATTAAGGCGTTGGCAGGTCTCACCAGGTGGCAACGGCCAATTTGGGTTGAAAAAAAAACAAGGCTAGCGGTGTTTGCTCTCCAGGTATTTGCGGTGAATAATATCGCTCATGGGCTTTCCCTCGAGCTTACTTTCTACCCAGCTCACCACGTCGAGATAAGCAAACGCCCGTGTTTCAAACCGATTGTTCTCGTACTTTTTGATGCGCTGCAGTAGGGCTTCAAATTCTGTCTTCAACTTACGACCGGGTGTTTTGAAGCTGGTGCGTAGAAATTTAAACATCTCCTGCTCTATAACGGTAAGATTTTTCATGTTGGCCATGTAGCGATATACCGACTTCATGAGGTATTCTACCAGCGTATCGTTGCCCAATTCAAAATGCGCCATCATGTGCAGCAGCCGGGCGTAGCATTGCAAATCGTGCCGTAGTCCGGAATTGTCGTTTATTATTTGCTGCAAGTAATCGATGCTGTGATTATAGTCGGCCACGCCAAAATACAGTGTAGCAATTTTATAGTTGAACACCATTAAGCGATGCTTGTCGATATGCTGCTTAAAGGTTTCCATTTGCAGCTGAATGGCAGGTACTTGTAATATGCCCTGCTTAAAAGTACCCTCAATAAGATGTTGATTGAGTTTGGCTGCGGTAATGTACACAAAGGTGCTGATGCGAAAGTTGTTGTGCTGCATCAGCGGCGACGTTTCGGCAAAGGCTTCAAACTGCCGCAGGGTAGCGGCCAACGCCTTAAAATTGCGCAAATCGAAATGGGCATTCAGCAGGTTGTGAAGGCCTTTGATGTAGTGGCCACCCTCCACCCTTATCATGGCGGGCTGTTCGGCAAATAAATCTACCCACTTTTGGCTGTAACGGTAATACTGTAGAAAATCTTGCCTTATAAAAGCAAACCAAACATAGCTTTGATAAAGGTACAAGCGCTCATAAAAACCTGAAAGCTCCTGGGCATTGTGCGGTAGCAAGTTTGCAAAAAAGACCTTTAGACTTTCTTCATCGCCCGGGTTGCGGGCATGCCCGTTGGTAATGTACCAGGTGTAAAGCTGCAGAGCCAAATTGCTTAGCCTGCTTACATTAAAAATATGGGTGCTTACTTCCAGTGCCTCTTGGCTCAACTGCTGCACCTTGCTGCTCATGCTGCTGGTAATGTAAAGGGTCTCAATTTTTTTTTCGAGCGAGGTAACCTGACTTAAAAAATTGAACTTTTGATTGGCGGTGGCCAACTCGCGGGCTTTTTCCAACATTTTAAGACTTTGCTGAAACAAGCCCTTGTTGTAAAGAATGCGGGCGTAGTCGAGTTGCTCATTCATTTGAAGCTCCACGCTTTCGGTACTTTTTAGCACCCTTAGGCTGGCCAGTAGTTGCTTGTACAAATGGGTTTTTAAGTTTGCCAGTTGCGGCTTTTCAGTATCGGGTAGTCGCTTAAGCAATGCACGCTCATCATATTCTGATTGTTTATCAAGCGCATCAAAAAGTTGTATAATCTTTAGGTCCTCTTTAGCCGAGTTTCGTTTAACATAAAGTTTAAAGTTGCGCTTTTCTGCTTTTTCAAGGGCGTGAATAAGTTGGAATAAAGTATCGGTTAAACGGTTGGACATCATGATGAAATTATGCTGAAACCCAATGCCAGCGGTGCTTTTAAAAAAATAACCTCCCGTTTGGCATCATGAAAATATAACTATTTTGTGTAGCACACGGCATTTTACCGCACTACATTTGTGTAACAAAAGCAAAATAAAGCATCTGAAACACAACGCTTGATAACGCTTTTGAAGCGGGGTAACCCAAACAGAACATTACATTTCGAAGATTTTCATATGGCAAGCAATCGTTAATCCCGGTCCGTTTCTACGGACTGGGACTTTTTTTTGTACCTGTACAGCGTTATTTTGCGGCCATGCACAACACTGACCCAGCGCCCATGCCCCAAGGACAACCCGAAATGCTGTTGACACTGGTACAAATGCCCATGCCTTTTGGCAAGTACAAGAACACGCTACTTTGCCACCTGCCGGTATCCTATTTAGAGTGGTTTAAGCGCAAAGGTTTCCCCCCGGGCAAGCTGGGCATACTGCTGGAAACCATGTACGAAATAAAACTCAACCACTTAGAACACCTGCTGGAACCACTTAAATCAAAATAGCCTTCCACAAGCGGCTTGTGGCTGGCTTCAAGCGGTTAAATTTGCAACCATTACGCCACAAAGTGCGTTACCTCCACATGAAGCAGGCTTTAGAAGCATTGGCAAAAGAACTACGGGTAAAGGCTCCATAGCTAGAAAGCCATTTCAATAAATCCTTTGTACCTGCCATTTCTATAATCCAGAGAATAAGCTTTGGATTTTTAAAAGCGGCAATTAGGGCAAGACGATTGAACATCAACCAACTGAGACGATCTTTGATAAAGCGATCGCTAACAGGTTGAGGTTCATCAGCTAGCAATCCAAAGAATGTATTTAGCATTGAGTTCACCCGCTCTGGCGGTAGATGCATTCCTGTTGGAACCATCATCCCTTTAGAAAATAGCCATGTAACGGCGATATTGCTCTGATAGGCATTAATTTGACTAAGATCATCAGCTCTGAGCAAATCATGTTTCAGTGCTGTATCCAGCAAAGTCGCTAAACGTGGCAAGTTGCGAACGAGGGAACCAAAGCCCGTAA
>RDXD01000051.1 GCA_004292575.1 Bacteroidota bacterium | reverse complement strand
ACCAAACCAAATGGCACGCACCGGGCGTTTTTGACAAAATCACAGGCGAGATTCATAAAAAAATCTATGATACGCCACAACCTGCGAAATATCAAGACGTTTTCGGACATACTGTCCTTGAATTGGCGAAAGAAAACGAAAAAATCATGGGCATTACGCCTGCGATGCCTTCGGGTTCTTCGCTCAATATTATGATGAAAGAAATGCCCAAACGTGCTATAGATGTGGGCATTGCAGAGCAACACGCTGTTACAGTTTCGGCTGGTATGGCTACTCAAGGCTTGACGGTTTTTTGCAATATTTATTCGTCTTTCATGCAACGTGCCTACGACCAAGTGGTGCATGACGTTTGTATCCAAGAATTGCCTGTAATTTTCTGCTTAGACCGCGCTGGTTTTGCAGGGGCTGATGGCGCGACACATCATGGCAATTATGACATTGCGTATATGCGTTGTTTGCCCAATATGATAGTTTTCTCGCCTATGAACGAGGTGGAATTGCGCAACATGATGTACACTGTTTCGCTTGATGAGTTCAAAAAATACAAGTCCGCTATTTCTATTCGCTACCCAAGAGGCGAGGGCGTTATTCCTGATTGGCGCAAACCTTTTGCGAAAATGGAAATAGGCAAGGGGCGCAAAATCCAAGAAGGCGAGGAAGTTGCTATTCTGACGATTGGACATATTGGCAATTATGCAGTGGAGGCGTGCAAGGCTTTGGAGAAAAAAGGCTTGCGTCCTGCACATTATGATATGCGTTTTGTGAAACCCTTAGACGAGGCTATGCTGCATGAGATTTGCCAAAAATTCGATAAAATCATTACTATAGAAGACGGTTGTGTGCAAGGCGGTTTTGGTAGTGCAGTGTTGGAATGGATTGCAGACCACGATTATACGACTCGCCTGAAAAGGCTCGGAACGCCAGACCGCGTAGTGGAACATGGCTCTCAACTCGAGTTGCACCGCGAATGTGGTTTCGCTCCCGAACAAATAGCGCAAGAAGTAGAAAAAATGTGGGTAGGCAAGGCTGTTTTGGTTTAATTTCCAAGATTTGTAAAGTAAAAACCTTGCCTGCCCGCGTGGGTAGGCAAGGTTATTTGATTTTCAAAAAAGGCTATGAAAAAACTAATTTTCCTTATACCTTGTCTGTTCTTGCTCCTTACCTTGCCTGCCC
>RDXD01000224.1 GCA_004292575.1 Bacteroidota bacterium | reverse complement strand
CTCAGCCATTTACTATGTCTATAACTATCTTCCTTATCAACAAAAGTATCGTTGTATTTAAAATCTTTATTTCCTGTATTATAAGGCGGGTCAATATAAATCACATCAATTTTTCCTTCGTGGGTAAAGGTAAGTGCGGTTAGCGCATGCAGGTTGTCGCCTTCAATTAAAATGTGGTTGGCAAAATTATCTAAACCCTGATTTTTAGCATTGTTTTGGCTTTCTTGCTTATCGAACAATGAGGGAGTTGCCGCCTCTCTTTCAGGTAATTTTTTTCCCAGTATTCTTTTTTCTACCACTTCTTTCAATACCGGCAATTTATCACGCAGTTGTTCTTCCACATCTTCGGGCTTATCTTCCCACACAAGGCCATATTTTTTCTTTGTGTTTATTAAATCAATCAGGTAGGCACGTTCATCTTGTGTAAGGCCTTCGAGTTGTTTTACTTTATGTATGAGGTCGGTTTTTTTCATGGTTTATGTTTTTGTTTCATTTCCCCTAAGCTCTAGCCTAATTTTTATCGCCCATTTCGGCTGCTGGTGGGTGTTTCAATGTTTTTTTAAATCTTTAATTCTAGGGCAGTGCTGCACTACTTCGAAAGTATGGTCGAATTTGTTCACATTCGCAATTTTCTTACACCTTCACACATCCATATTGTTTTGGTTAGCATTGGCTTTATAGGCTTGTGCAGGGTGATTTTTTTTATGAGGATGCAATAGTAGCAGCGAACCATCTGTTACCATTTTCGGCAAAATCTCATTTTTTAAGTACGTCACACTGCGGCCCACAGCCTCGCCTATGGCTTCGGCGGTTTCGTACTTGTTGCTTACAAAATTCAAAATTGCTTGTGGCGTTTTAAATCGTTTTTGGCTGTTGCTTCGGGTTGTACTCATGTTGCTTCCGCCCGAGGTGTCAAGGTTTTCGCCCGAGGTGTCAAGGTTTTCGCCCGAGGTGTCAAGGTTTTCGCCCGAGGTGTCAAGGTTTTCGCCCGAGGCAGGGGCCTTGTTGAAGTTTTCGCCGATTAAGATTTTATTGGGGTAAACTTCCGGCAACACATACACCGTGCCCCTACCCTTGCCTGAAGGCACTAGAAATCCATCTTGACATAACTGTTTTAAGAGCAAAGAAATATCTACCCTGTGAAGATCTAGAAAATACTGAAGCCGTTGATTGGTCACCTGGCTTTCTTGTACGGCCAAACTGAGTACCTGCAACTCGTGGCCAAAAAACTCTGCGGCTTTATTGCCAAACAATTTTCCAAGGCGCTTTAGTACATCTTCTGGCAACACGCTTTCCATGTTAAGCACCAAAATAACCTGATCGGGCTGGTCTTTTAATTCGAGGTATGGCCGCTGCCACTGGGCACTTTGCCAGCCCGCCACAATTTTGCCCGACCCGCTGCCCGCTTGCTCTGCGCGGCCAATTAACATAAACATTTTTTGCAGTGCCTTATTTCGGCAAACGCTTGTACCGCCTTCATAGTACTGCCGTTGAGATATGAGCAAAGTACCAGGGTTTTTAAACTCAAAAGCTGTTAAACGCCGGGTAACGGTAAGATTACCCACAGCAGTATAATCTGCATGTATTAATGCATTAACAAACGACTCTCGCAGGGCTACATGGGCGGGTGTTTCATCTTGCCGCGTACCATTTACCAGTTGAAAAGGGCGTGGTAATCCCGCAGAAAGACGTGGCCACACCCGCTGGTAAAACTGAAACAGGTTTGCTTCCCATGTACCATCGGGGTAAATGCGGTCGGTCCAGCGTAATGCGGCTTCTTGTGTCAGAATTTCCTGATAGTCAAGAAAAAAAGCAGGTGCAGCATCGGGGTCGTTAATGGCTTCAGTTTTACCAAACATTACCAGTCCGGCCAATGTAACACCTTCGATACCACTGCTTCTGTCTTTGCGCCAAGCGCCCAGTTTTTGCAAAAACAATTTCGCGTCCAGCACCAGCCAGGGGTGGTCGGGCTTACGGGTAGCCATAAGTTGGCGATACTGCTGCAGGCTTTGCGTATCCAGATCAGCCAGTGTAAAGTTTCGTAATATTTTGCTGTCCGATGGTGATGACGGGTTACTATCACCAACCATTCTTCGCACGGCATCACGATCGCACCTGTAGTCGCCTGCATCATTACGCTTGAATGTGCCGGTAAACATATCGGCACCCTTATATACCGGCATCTGTTCGGGCCTGGCCCGTGGCACTTGAAAGGCCAGCAAATAGGCGCCTTCCTGTTCGGGAATCGGGAGCACTTTCACATCATCATCGTTTAGCAAATTGTGGCTTATTTTATTACGGTTGTGAGACGTATCAAAAAAATTACGGCGGTATTGCTGCATTTGTTGCTCGCTCAAGCCATCTACATACAGCCTATAATCCTTTTCGCGTACACCCAGTATAATAATGCCGCCTTCGGTATTGGCAAATGCCGAGTAAGTCTCCCAGAACGAATCGGGAAATCCACCTTTGGCAGACTTGTATTCCAACTGCGTGCTCTCGCCCTCGGCAAAGAACCCAAACACCAAATCTTCAATGGGGTTGTCCCAAACGGGGAAAAGTCTCAGTTGTTCACCTTTATCCATTATACCTGTTTTGAAAAAAAATTATAACCTACTATTCCTGTGGCACTGGCGTCAAATTCTATTATACCATCTTGCCTACTTTATCTGTTGTAAGCTCAAAAATAAAGTAGGCATAAAAAACAATCCATGTCGCGCTTCACAATTTATACACATTAGAAATTTGACTTTATCCTTCTGTTTCATCATCTGCAATATCCAAACCAATCTCCGGCAATAGCCTTTTCGCTTCCGCAGCGGGCAGCGCATCAATATTCTTTAGTTTCCGCGTAATGGCACGGCTACGTTTGCCCAACAGTTCATCCACCGTATCGCTGGCGCTGTGTATGTTGCGCTGCGCTTTCTCCAATAAGCCGCCAAACTTATCAAACTCCGTTTTTACGGCGCCCAATACCTGCCAAACTTCACTACTACGCTTTTGCAAGGCAAGGGTGCGGAAGCCCATTTGCAAGCTATTGAGCAAGGCCACAAGGGTGGTTGGGCCTGCTACGGTAATGCGGTATTGGTCCCGCAATTGATCCACCAAGTCGCTCCGCCTAATTACTTCGGCATAAATGCCTTCAAATGGCAGGAACATAATGGCAAAATCGGTGGTATTTGGCGGATCAAGGTATTTTTCACTAATATCCTTTGCCATCTTTTTGATGGTGATCTCCAGGTTTTTGGTGGCTATTTCTATATCTTCGGGGATGGCATTTTCGTAAGCGGCAATTACGAGTTCGTAAGTATCCTTGGGAAACTTGGCATCAATTGGCAGATACACAAAATTGTTTTCATCGTCGCTGCGGCCCGGCAATTTAATGGCAAATTCTACCGGGTCGTTACTGCCTGCTTTGGTGCGCACATTGGCTTCGTATTGCCCTGGTGCAAGAATTTGTTCCAAAATCATGGCCAACTGTACTTCGCCCACGCCGCCCCGGAGTTTTACATTGCTCAGTACTTTTTTTAGTCCACCCACATCAATGGCAATGGTTTGCATTTCGCCAAGCCCCTTCTGTACTTCTATCAGTTGCTTGCCCACCGTTTCAAAACTTTCACCTATACGGTCGCTCAGCGTTTTGGTAAGTTTCTCATCCACGGTAGCCCGCATTTCTTCCAACCTCTTTTCGGTGTTGGCTATCAGTTCGTTCTGCTTTTTCTCCATTTCGGCAAACTTGGTACGCTGCAAATCATTAAACTCGTTCACTTTTTTATCAAACGTGTCGCCAAAATCCCTGAATGCCTTTACAAGCGCATCCCTAATCAGGGTATTATCGTTTTTGGCCTGCTCACCCAATTGGGTTAGCCTGCCATGAATCATGGTGGTTGTTTTTTCAAGTTGCTCTACGGTTTTAGTGGTAAGGTCCTTCTGCTCGTTCTTTAATTCTTCCAGTTTACCCCTTTGCTCAAGTGCAAAATCTTTTAGCCCCTTATTCAGTTCCTCTCGGTTAGCTTTTTGGTTATCATCCAATTTTGTTAACTGAATATCAGCTTTATCGGCAATGGTTCTGTTGATTGCGGCCAAGGCCTCAGCATTACTTTTTGTGATGGTGGCAAGGGTGGTTGCCATTTCCTGCCGTATAGTGCCTATGGATGTGTTTAATTCCTCCCGATTGGCTTTTGCTGTATTAGATGCTTCATCCCTGTTTGCTCGCATTTCGGTTTTGAGCGAATTATCAAGCCTGTCTATTGCCTGCTGAATACTATCGGTTAATTGTTTCGATAAGAGTGATAGATCCTGCTGCCGTGGCCGCCAAATGATGGCCAACACTATAAGTACCAAGACAAGGACAATGAGCAGGTAAAGTGAATTTTCCATTATTTGCTAATTTGGATTTGGCGGTGCAGAAACTAAATGTATTTTTAGATGGCCGCTGTTATCGTTTTAACTAAGACATCTGGCATGCAATATCGTAAAAAGTATGGACAATCGCAGGCGGCAGTAAACCACTGATAATGACCGCCTAACCTCGCACCCAAATTGACTAGTTCTATAAAAATTTTATATTTGGGCATATCGGTTGGTAATGAATGTCTGAACTACGGTAATCCGCACTAAAAAAAACTAGATGGATTGAGGTTCACGATTATAAGCTCCGCCATAGTTACCACACCCCCTAAACGCTTTCCTATTTACCTCCACACATCAAAAACTAGCACGCCAAAAAACCCCTTATTTCGAGCCAACTACCATTCCCCCAACCGCAGCCCGTTCCAGCTTCATGCCGGTTTCTTCAGAAATTACTTTACCACCAGTTAGGATAGCGATATCTTCCAACATTGCTTTTCTGCGATCGCCAAAGCC
>RDXD01000223.1 GCA_004292575.1 Bacteroidota bacterium | reverse complement strand
CCGCGGGCTGCACCCACGGCTGGGGGATTGCGGCCTTTCAGGCCTAGCGGTGGTGTGGTCCGTGGGCTGCACCCGCGGTTTGGGGGTGGTCCGCTGGCTGCACCCACGGCTGGGGGATTGCGGCCTTTCAGGCCTAGCGGTGGTGTGGTCCGTGGGCTGCACCCGCGGTTTGGGGGTGATCCGTGGGCTGCACCCACGGCTGGGGGATTGCGGCCTTTCAGGCCTAGCGGTGGTGTGGTCCGTGGGCTGCACCCGCGACTCGGGGTGAACCGTGGGCTGCACCCACGGTTGGGAGATGGCGGCCTTTCAGGCCTGGCTGACGGCTGATTTCAAAATTAGATTTTTAAATGTTAGAATACGATGTTTCAAAATTTGTTCAAGGTTCTTGCTTATTTCAGATTTTTTGTTTTAGGTTGTTCGTTTCAGGTTCTTTGTTTAGGTGCTTTATTTCGGGTTGCTGGTTTAGGGTTTGTAGGTGTAGCTTTTACTCGTCAGTTACGCATCCATGTGCGGCGTCTTTTACCTGGCGGGCGTATTTGTACAACAAACCTTTGGATACCTTTAGCGGTGGCTGCTGCCACTGGGCGCGTCGGCTTTCAATTTCGGCCTCGCTTACCAGTAATTGCAGGCGGTTGTTTACGGCGTCTATCTCAATGGTATCGCCATCGTGTACCAATGCAATTAATCCACCTTCGAATGCCTCGGGGGTAATATGCCCTACCACAAAGCCATGTGTGCCGCCGCTAAATCGGCCATCGGTGATGAGGGCCACAGTTTTGCCCAATCCCGTGCCCATGATGGCGCTGGTGGGCTTTAGCATTTCGGGCATGCCGGGGGCGCCCTTGGGGCCTTCGTTTCTTATTACCACCACATCGCCTTTTTGCACACGGCCGCTTTGTATGCCGGCTATCAATTGGGTTTCGCCATCAAATACCCGTGCCGGCCCCACAAAACGCTCGCCCTCTTTGCCACTTATTTTGGCTACGCTACCGCCGGTGGCTAAGTTGCCGTAGAGTATTTGCAGGTGGCCATTTTTTTTGATGGGATTGCTTAGCGGGTAAATAATGCTTTGGGTATTGAAATCGAGATCGGGAACAGTTTCAAGATTTTCGGCAACGGTTTTGCCCGTAACGGTGAGGCAATGGCCGTGCAGCATGCCTTGTTGCAACAGGTACTTCATAACAGTGGGTATGCCGCCTTTTTCGTGTAGATCTTGCATTAAATATTTGCCGCTGGGCTTAAAATCGGCCAGCACAGGTGTGCGGTTGCTAATGGCTTGAATATCGTCTTGCGTAAGTGGGATGTTTACGCTGCGGGCCATGGCTATAAGATGCAGCACGGCATTGGTGCTGCCGCCCAATACAATAATGGTGGTAATGGCGTTTTCGAAGGCCTCGCGAGTCATAATATCGCTGGGCTTAATGTCTTGCTCTAGCAACAAACGAATGGCTTTGCCTGCGGCGCGGCACTCGTCTTGCTTTTGGGTACTTAGTGCCGGGTTGCTGGAGGAGTATGGCAGGCTCATGCCCAAGGCTTCGATGGCGCTGGCCATGGTATTGGCAGTGTACATGCCACCACAGGCACCCGCACCTGGGCAACTGTTCATCACAATGCCTTTAAAATCTGCATCGCTCAGGTTGCCCGCTATTTTTTGTCCCAGCGCCTCAAAGGCACTAATGATGTTGAGATCTTGCCCATTGTAGTGGCCGGGTGCTATGGTGCCGCCATACACCATAATGCTGGGCCTGTTTAGCCTGCCCATGGCCATAATGGAACCGGGCATGTTTTTATCGCAGCCGGGTAGTGCAATAATACCATCGTAATACTGGGCACCACAAATGGCTTCGATGCTATCGGCAATAACATCGCGGCTTACCAAACTATAGCGCATGCCGGGCGTACCGTTGCTCATGCCATCGCTTACGCCAATGGTATTGAAAATAAGGCCCACCAGATCGTTTTCCCACACGCCCTGCTTTACCAGTTTAGCCAGGTCGTTGAGGTGCATGTTGCAAGTATTGCCATCGTAGCCCATGCTGGCAATGCCCACCTGGGCCTTGTTCATATCGGCCTCGGTAAGGCCAATGCCATACAACTGGGCCTGGGCTGCGGGTTGGGTAATATCTTGGGTAAGGACGGCGCTGTATTTGTTTATCATGGCTTTTGTAAAAAGAGTTTCTGGTTTGCTTTTTTTGAAAAAAATTGACGTTAACTGGCTTGCCTTATGCATTGCTGGTAGGCCTGCTGCAACTGGTGTCCCTTGGCCTCGGGCCAAGGCGTTGGAAAACTGTAAGCGTCAATGGATTGTATGCCAATAATTTCGGCAGCAGTACCACAGAAGAATGCGCTGTCGGCGGTTTTCATTTCGGCCAAGGTAAAATGCCGTTCTTGCACGGGTATGTGCAGTGTGGCGCACAACTCTAATACGGTGGCACGGGTTATGCCCGGCAAAATATTGCCGGCTGGCGGGGTAATAAGCTGCCCATTTTTTTCAATAAATACATTGGCACCCGGGGCTTCGCTTACGTTGCCTTCCAAATCGAGCAAGAGGGCTTCGTCGTAGCCATGTTGTTTGGCTTCGTAACTGGCCATAATGCTGTTTACGTAATGGCCACAGGCTTTTACTCGCATGTTAAAGCCCTTGGGGTTGGGGCGCTGCACGCTCGATGTAAATACCCGCAGCAATTTATCGCCCAAAAAAGGCTGCATTGGCCAAGCCATGATGGCAAGATTACTTTCGGTGTTGAAATTAAAGCTCATGTTGGCGGGTCCATATACCAGCGGACGGATGTAAGCATCTTGCAAATTATTGGCTTGCAGCACGCTGTAGGTGGCCGCAGTGAGTTCATGGCTGCTCCAGATGTAGGGCATGTGGAGTGCCCGGGCCGAGGCCTCTAAGCGATTGTAATGGGCTTCGGCCTTAAAAATGCCGGTGCTACCATCTTGCAATCGATAGCTTCTAATGCCTTCGAACACGCCCAAGCCATAGTGCAGCGTTTGGCTGTATAAATCGATGGTGCATTCAGCAGCTTTTACCAATTTTCCATTGCTGTAAATGATGGTATCGGGGTTGTAATAATTGGCCATATAGCAAATGTTGGCAAAGGCTTGGGCCTTTAAATGATGGTAGATTTTCTAAGTTCGATGTTTTCGCGGTTAACGGCGTCGGGTATTTTTCCTTGTACGTACTCGCTAACCAAATCGCCTATTGTGCTGGTAAAATAAAAGTTTACGGGGTCAATGTCTTTGGTTACAAACCCATTGGTAAGCGTCCACGAAACGGCCTCCCGCACCAGGTTGGCTTCTGCGGTCATGTTAAAATGGTCGAGCATCATGGCGGCGCTCATGATAGAGCCCAGCGGGTTGGCAATGTCTTTACCGGCGGCCTGCGGATAGCTGCCGTGGATGGGTTCGAAAAGAGCTGCCGCAGCACCAATAGATGCCGATGGCGCCAGCCCAAGCGAACCGGTGAGAACGCTGGCCTCATCGCTAATGATATCGCCAAAGAGGTTCTCGGTGAGGATAACATCAAACTGCGCCGGGTTCAAAATAATCTGCATGGCCGCGTTGTCCACAAACATGTAATCGACCTCCACATTAGGATATTGGGGTGCCATTTGCTGCACCACCTTGCGCCAGAGCCTAGAGGTCTCCAGTACATTGGCTTTATCTACCAGGGTAAGCTTGCCCCGGCGTTGTGGTTTCTGTGCAAATTGAAAAGCCAAATGGGCTACACGTTCTATTTCGAATTGGCTGTAGGTGCAGCCATCGCTGGCTACTGTTCCTTCGGCATTCAAGGTTTTTTCGCCAAAATAAATACCGCCGGTAAGCTCGCGAAAAATTACAAAGTCTACGTTTTCTAGTTGCTTGGCTTTTAAGGGCGATAGGTGGTGCAGCGCCTTGTAAGTGGCAATGGGCCTAATGTTGGCAAAGAGTTGTAAAGCCTTACGGATGCCCAAAATGCCTTGTTCGGGGCGCACTTTGGCATGGGGATCGTTGTCGTACTTAGGGTGGCCCACGGCGCCAAACAAAACGGCATCGCTGGCAAGGGCTTTTTCAACCGTTTCTGGTGGCAATGCCATACCGGTTTCGTCAATGGCTTCACCACCAAGCAGTGCACGGTCGTAGGTAAAATGGTGGTCAAATTTCTGTGCTACTGCATCCAGCACTTTAATGGATTGTTGGGTTACCTCGGGGCCAATGCCATCGCCATAGATAACGGTAATGCTTTTGTTCATGGTGTGTAGGTTAAATGTACTTTTAGCGGCGTTGAAGTTCGTAATTTTTTATATCGTCGCCAATGCTTAGCAAATAATCAATATCGTCGAACCCATTGAGCAGGCAGGTTTTTTTGTAGGCATTTAATTCAAAATGCTCTTGAAGATGGGCTTGGGGCAAGGCAATTTGTTGGTCTTGCACATTTACCTCGAGTTGGGCTTGGGGATGCTGCAACACATACGCAATTAGCTGTTGCAAAAACGCATCGGTTACCTGCACCGGCACCAAAAAGTTATTGAGTGCATTGTTGCGAAAGATGTCGGCAAAAAAGCTGCTTACCACCACGTCGAAGCCGTAGTCTTTTAGCGCCCAGGCCGCATGCTCGCGGCTGCTGCCACAGCCAAAATTTTTGCCCGCTATCAAAATTTTGCCGCCAAACTTGGTATCGTTCAACACAAACTCGGCTTTTGGGCTGTCCACGTCGTCGTTGTTATAGCGCCAGTCGCGAAACAGGTTTTGGCCAAAGCCGGTGCGGGTGGTGGACTTTAGGAAACGTGCCGGTATAATTTGGTCGGTGTCGATGTTTTCGATGGGCAGCGGCACTGCTGTAGATGTAATATGGTTTATGGCTTTGCTCATGGGGATGATTTGAGGCTGTGG
>RDXD01000222.1 GCA_004292575.1 Bacteroidota bacterium | reverse complement strand
TGTAATTGTAATTATTGCCAAGGCGGTACAATGGTGTTTACGCCGCTAAAATAATCCATCTGTCGCATTGTTGTTAAAGCTTTACGCATCGTCGGCCAAATGACTGTCAACAAGTTATAAAAAAAACTGCTTTAGAGAGATGTTTTTTTGCCCATAAACTTTCTTACCCCTATTTTTGCACTCCCAAAACAGAAAACAAGTTGATTTTTGTTTTGGAATGATCTGGTAGCTCAGTCGGTAGAGCAATACACTTTTAATGTATGGGCCCTGGGTTCGAGTCCCAGCCGGATCACAAAACCGCCTTCTCAGGCGGTTTTTTAGTTCGCCGAAAAGCAACCATAGCAGGTCGCACTACATTCGCTTGGCTTTCTTTTAGGCTTGTCCTTCCCGCTTTTAGACCTTGGTTTGTCCCAATTAAATCGCGTTTTGCTTTAGCCTCGGCTTAAAACTAAGGCGCTCTTTTGCACGGCTTTTCAAATAAAAAAATAGTGGCGGCCCACATGCCAACGTTATCAGTCATGGGTTTAGTTAAGTGCTGTCGGTATCTTGGTTTTCAGCTGTTGTTACGCATCAGCCCACATTCATCAATCACTGGCGCCCTAGGGCGGCCATTTCAAATAAGTGAACTGCGTTTTAAAAGCCGCCAATTTCGCACCACTATCCACTTAGGGAAGCTGATTAAAGGTTGCTGTGTATAGCGTGGTATCCGAAGCGCCAAACTGCACAGGGCGGTTGCTCTGGTCTTTCAATTCAAATTCGCCGTCCACTAAAAATTTTACCTCGGTAAAATTGTAGCCAGTCACGTACGTAACATCTACCTCGTAAACGCTATCGGCTATAATGGGCCTCAACGCCAAGTCTGCATTCCAACTAAGTGGTTTGTCGCTGCCGCGTATGCTTACCACCTTTATCGACTTGCCCGTAGGCGTCACCAAACGATACCGCACTGTTTTTTTGTATGCCTTTTGCACACAGCTTTGTGCAAGCAATACTAAAATGGCTGTTGCCAATAAAATCATTGATCCGTTGTTTTTCATGGTTATATTTTTTGTTTTTCGCTATCGCTGAACAGGATGGCTTTTCAAAGCCAATGTACGCTGCTTCAAATGGTACTTATCCTATTTGAATTAGCTCTAGGAATGTTTATGGCTTTATTTTTTTTGCAATAATGTAATCGATCCCGAATTTGCCTGAGCCAAGAAACAAAGTATAGAGCGCAACCCATAAAAAGCTAACAGAAGGCAAAATATTCCACATCCCCTCGTTGCCATTTTGTAAAAAAGCAGCCACCAACATAGTGCATATAATGAGTATTGATACGGGACGGGTAAGCAGTCCGAATATCAGCAGCAGTCCGCCTACGCCTTCGCTAAATGCACCCATCCAAGCAAAAAACGCCGGAAATAATGCAAATACACCGCCATATTCCGCCACATCGTTAGGAAACCAATAAGCTACCTCAAACAGCTTGAGGTTATTTTCGGGTGGCGACCATGGTAAGCCAAACTTTGCCGCGCCAAAATCGGCGGTCAATAAATATCCCGACACCACGCGGGGAACCAGCAACAGCAAATCTTGCCACCAATATGGAAGCATTACCGGTTGCAAGATTTTTTTGAGTTGTTTTTTCATACCACAGTTTTTTAAAAGTTTATTTTACTACAGTTGCAAAACTGGGGTCGTAAGTGTGCTTGGGGGTCTCAAATCATACTGAAACCGTATCGAATCTTGCTTTTTTGCTGCGGTTATGGCTGCTTAGGCTGTTTGGGTTGGTCAATTTTGAAACCTTGGTGTTTTTTGCCTAACTGGTGTGGCTGGGTCAAGCCAAAAAGGTATCCGTAGCCCGGCGCTGCGTTCGGCTTTGTTGGCAATGGGTACATGCATTTGCCTCACATCAATAATCAAGCGCAGCAATGCCCTGTTTTACAAACGGCTCTGCAGTGCGGGTTGCCTACCGGTCTAAAAGTCCAAAACTGTAGCCAGTACGCCGGCCCGCGTCGTATTTCCGCTACAGAGCATCTAAACCATACTTTTCTTCAAAAATTTCTCGAGTCAACAAGTGCTTTGCCCCTAACTTTCGCACTCAATAATCATGGATTTATGATAAAGTCAATGTGTTTAGGTTTAGCAACCCTTGTTGCCTGGTGCGGATTGCAAGCGCAGCCACAAGTTTTAGGTAAGCCTTTGGCCGATAGTACGTCAAAAGATACTTTGGTTTACACGCCTTTTGCCGGTTTGCCGCTAAAGCCCGAACGCGAAATAAAATTCAATACCAAAGAAGGTACTTGGATGAGCGTAGATGTAAGCCCCGACGGACAAACCATTGCTTTCGACCTAATGGGCGACATTTACACGGTACCCATCGCCGGTGGTAAGGCTAAGGCCGTTACCAAAGGCATTGCTTACGAAACCCATCCGCGCTTTAGCCCCGATGGTAAAAAAATACTCTTTACCAGCGACCGTACCGGTGGCGATAACATTTGGTATATCGATACCGAAAAGCAGGACACGGTACAACTTACCCGCGACAATACCGAAGACTTCCCCTCGGCTGTTTGGACGCCCGATGGCAATTACATCATTGCCAGCCGTGGTCGTAGGCTCCCCAAACTTTGGATGTATCACAAAAATGGCGGGGGCGGTATTCAACTAAACGATTTGCCGACAAACCAAAAAACCATTGACCCCTTTGTAAGTGCCGATGGCAAGCTCATTTATTTTAGCCAGCGCACTGGTGCCTGGAACTATAATGCACTCTTACCCCAATATCAAATAGGTACCTACGACCGCGATAAAGGGACCATGAACACCATTACAACCCGCTACGGCTCGGCCTTTGCCCCAACGCTAAGTAAAGATGGCCTTTGGATGGCCTACGGCAGCCGCTACCAAGACAAAACAGGTCTTGTGTTGCGCAATCTAAAAACCGGCGACGAAAAATGGCTGGCCTACCCTGTACAGCGTGATGAGCAAGAGAGCATTGCACCCCAGGGCGTGCTGCCAGGCATGGCTTTTACCCCCGATAGCAAAGCTCTTGTGGCCAGTTATGGCGGCAAAATTTGGAAAATTGGTATTGATGGAAGCGCCCCGCAACAAATTGTTTTTGATGCCGATCTCCGATTGGAGTTTGGTCCCCGCTTGTACTTTAACTATGCCATTAAAGACACCAACGCCGCGCTTGCCACACAAATTCGCGATGCGGTACCTAGCCCCGATGGCAAAAAACTGGCCTTTACGGTGCTAAATAGGCTCTACGTTATGGATTACCCAAATGGCAATCCGCAGCGCGTTACAAGCCACAACTTTACCGAAGCCATGCCTGCCTGGAGCCCAAGCGGCACTCAACTTGTGTTTGTAACCTGGAGCGAGGCTGATGGCGGTCACCTTTATAAAGCCGCGTTAGGCGCCAAACCCGTGGTTTCGAAACTTACCTCCGAAGCTGGTTTTTATATGCAGCCCGCCTGGAGCTACCACAACCGCATTGCCTTTTTTAAAGCACCTAAACGCTTATTTAAAAATGCCGAAGATCCATTTTACGATGGTTCGGAGGCAGAATTGGTGTGGATTAATGCCGGCGGCGGAAGCCTAAATAAAATTGACATGGCCAACGGGCGTGGCAATTTGCACTTCACTACCGATACCAGCCGCGTGTATCTAAATGGGGCTAGTGGCTCGCTCATTTCGGTGCGCTGGGATGGCACCGATCCCAAAACACACGCCATCGTATCGGGTATTACCACCTATGGCACCGCTGCCGATGCGCATAGTCACGACCACGGTGATCATGATGACGAACAAGCCGGCCCTGGCGTACGCTATGTAATGGGTAAGGCCATTGCTGGTGTTAATCCGCTAAATTATTGTATGCTGCCACAAAGCGCCAGCGGTCGCGAGCCACAAAATACCGCATCGCCAGCGGGCATCATCTTAATGGCACCCGTTGGTGATAAGGCGTTGGCCCAAGTAAACAACAATATTTATGTGCTTACCCTGCCACAAGCAGGAAAAGTACCCAAAATTTCGGTGGCCGATGCAGCCAGCAGCAGCTTTCCCGCAAGGCAACTTACCCAAATTGGCGGCGAATTTCCTGCCTGGGAGGCCAACGGAAAAAATGTGCACTGGAGCCTTGGCAACGGACACTGGGTATATGATACCGAGCGTGCCGATTTTTTAGAGGACTCTGTAAAAGCGGCGCAGAAAAAACTTGCCGCCGCCGCGCTGGACAGCATTAAAGTATTGCTGGCCAAAGGCCCCGAAGCAAAAAAACTGGCCGATAGTTTGGCCAAGAAATCTGCCGATTCGTTACTGGTGCTAATGAAAGACACCAGTTTTGCCCGAAAAGACAGCATCGCCAAGGCGCAAAAACTAAAGCTAACGCAGTACAGTCCATTGGAGGAGCAGGTAAAGGTGTATTACCCCAAAGACCTACCTACCGGCAGCTTTGTGCTTAAAAATGCCCGAATCATTACCATGAAAGGCGATGAGGTGCTAGAGGCAGGCGATGTGTGGGTGGTAAACAACCGCATAAAGTCGCTAGGGGCCACTGGCTCGTTAGCCCTGCCACCCAATATAAAAACCATTGATTGTACGGGCAAAACAGTCACCCCGGGTTTTGTGGATACCCATGCACACATGTGGCCGAACTGGGGGATTCACAAAAACCAAATATGGATTTATGCGGCAAACCTGGCTTATGGTGTAACCACCACCCGTGATCCCCAAACGGCCACTACCGATGTACTCACTTATGCCGACATGGTGGAAGCAGGGTCTATGTACGGACCAAGGATTTATTCCACTGGTCCGGGTGTTGGTTTTTGGGCATACAATCTACAAAGTTATGAGCAAACCCAAAAAGTATTGGAGCAGTACAGCAAGTACT
>RDXD01000221.1 GCA_004292575.1 Bacteroidota bacterium | reverse complement strand
ATACACTTCCCCATTCGAAACTTGAAGTGCCACACGACTCGGTGTACAACCACTACGTGCAGGCTTTTAATGAACAGCCGCAAATGCGAGCCGCCGAAAGCGAACCCAACACCCCTCATGAACCTTACCCGAGGGCGACTTATGCAGCCATGGTTAGCCGCCTTGACAAGTTTGTAGGCGAGATAGTAGAAGCTATTTCAAAAAAGGGTATGCTTGAAAATACGCTGATTATTTTTAGCAGCGATAACGGACCTCACCAAGAAGGCGGTAATAATCCGGCGTTTTTTAATAGCAATGGAGGCCTTACGGGTGTAAAACGAGACCTAAATGAGGGCGGCATCAGGGTTCCGCTTATTGCAATGTGGAAAGGCAAGATAAAGGCGGGTAGTGTAAGTAACAACATCACTGCCATGTGGGATTTATTCCCAACTTTTCAGCAATTATCTAAGCAAAATATTTCAAAAGATATCGACGGCATTTCTTTGTTGCCAACCCTACTTGGCAGGAAACAAAAGCCACATAAATATTTGTACTGGGAGTTTCATGAAAACGGTGGCAAGCAGGCCGTGAGAATGGGAAAGTGGAAGGCCATTAGGCTAAATGCAAGCACGAATATAAGCGGCCCAATTGCGCTGTATGACCTTAGCGTGGATACAATGGAAAAGAACAATATCGCATCTCAATACCCCCTTATTGTGCAGCAAATGGATTCCATAATGCTTCAGGCACATACACCACACAAGAATTGGCCATTTTTACCCGCTGAATTAAAAAGTCGATAGATCTCTAACAATGGCGTTTTTGATGAGGCGCTAAACCGGTCGATAATTAATCCAAGACTTTATTTAATTGCTAGCTTTTACAGGAGCCCGCCTATGTGGTATCATGGCCACTTGGGCCCGAGAACAAGGGCATCAATTGCGCCTATACTTTTCTAACTTTCGTGTAAAGATTTCGACATGAAAAGAAGCTGGAGTTAGCTAGCGCTTTTATTCAATTAATGTTGTAGCCAAGTTGTCTGTTTACACCAGCCCTACACGCCTTCAGCACTTTCGCTCCAATGTGATGGGCGAATGGCAAACCTAGTAATCATAAAGGCCTTTGCAAAAAAATCTTGTTTTACAGCGCCGTATCTTTTTTCCTGTGAATGCCTTCATTTTAATCCTACAATTGAATAGCGCCTGGGCTTCGCCCTAGTTTCAGTGCAAGTAATACAATTTGCCAAACGCTTTTATTTTGTAATGTGCTTTGTAAATAAAGAAATATGACAAGACAACAGCGTCGCCATTTTCTAACGTCATCCATACTAAGTAGCATTCGATTCACGTAGTGTGTACATCTTAGTATGCTGATAATCTGTAGCAATCCTACCGGTGCAACTTGTGGCTCACCAAGCGCCATATCGGGTCACCCTGTAATTAAGAGTTTAAAAACGCATCTCACAGCGTAGCAAATGCAAGTTACTTGTCAAGCAGTCAACTCAACAAACCCATCAACTTTCATCCTGTTTTTCAATATTCAATAAAAAATCGAATAGACTCTCTTTGGATTCGAGTGGCAGTTTTTTGCGCAAGCGGTAACGGTTTATTTCTACACCCCGGGTGGAAATACTCATAAGGCGGGCTATCTCCTTGCTGCTTAAGTTCATTCTAAGGTAGGCACATAGCTTAAGGTCGTGGGCCGTAAGCTGTGGGTATGTTTCTTTCAGTATTACCAAAAAATTGTGGTGTACATGGTTAAAGTGCCGCGAAAACTGCTCCCATTCGTCATCAAGCTTGTCATCGGTTGTTAATTCCTTTAGTACCTTTTTTAGTTCGGTAGCTTCTACCTGAGGAGCGCCACTATTTTTTAGCTTACTTATCTCTTCGCGTATTTTCGATAAAAACTCTTTTTTCTGCACCAGGTTCATAGCGGTTGCTGTAAGTTCCGATTCAAGCTTTTCGTTGCGCAGTTGAACCATTTCTCGCTCCGATTTTTCAATGGCCAGTTGGTGCTGAGAGGCCTGTAGTTTTTGGCGTTCTTCAAACTTTTCTTTTTCTCCGGCCATTTTTTTGAGGTGTCTGGCCTTTATTACTCTCGCCTGAAACTTAAGCAGGCCATACAAGGTACCGGCCACCACCAGCGCATAAAGCAGTATTGCCCAGCTGCTACTGTACCAAGGTGGCGCCACGCTAAAGCCATAGCCCGCTACCGCCGATTCCACAAGCAGATTGTTCCGCACTTTTACCTCAAACATGTAATCGCCAGGCTGTAGCTGCGCGTAGCTTTTTTGAGTCCGGTTGCTCCACGAACTCCAGTTGTTGTCCAGGCCCTTGAGCCGGTAACTGTACTCCAAGTGGGGACTTTGGTCAGTGTAAGGTGCGGAAAAATCGAAGGTGATTTCGGTATAGCTATGCGAAAGGCGTGCAGCTTTGACCGGCGCGCCACGGGTGCGAAAGCCGCCATAAAGGATGGTATCGGCATTTTCTTTACCAGTTACACTGCGTATAAAAACCGTTGGAATATTTTTCTTGTTGATGTAGTTGGCATAGTTGATGACGAAAAAGCCCTGCTCGCCTCCAACAATTACGTGGTTTCGATCAAGCGGGTAAATGTGCTCGAACCCACTTAGCAACTTGCGCTGCAATTCGGGAAAGTAATAAATACTGCCACTAGCTGCATCGAAAACCCCCAGTTTTTTTTCGCTTACAAACCAAAGATTGTTATCAGCATCGGGCTTTAGGTAGCGCAGGCTGGTCCCTTTAAAGGCACCCTTATAGTCGTTAGCGGGCTTAAACGAGTTGGTGGAGGCATGGTATTGGTAAATACCCTGTAGTGTAGCCACCAGTATGCGGTCATTTATGCTAAACAAGTGATTGTTGAGTGTAGAAGGCAACCCCTCCTTGTCGGTATAATACGCCGTCCTTCGGCTTTTTGCGTCAATTTTATAAATGCCCCTATAAGGATGCGATACCCAAATGGCGGCATTGGCACTGTCGTACTCAACATACCGGGCCGAAGTAACAAAATTTGGGACTTCAGCATTTTTGGCAATGCCGGTGCTGCCATTTTCGAAAAAACCAATGCCCTGATAACTACCGGCAACCCAGGTAGGTGAGCCAAACCCCGATGGCAATGCCCTAACTGTCCAATAGCCTGTACCTTTATCAATGGGCATCAGTTTACCGTCTGTGTACGCATAAAGACCATCATCGCGGCCGGCAAAAACTTGTCCCCGTTCGTTTACCACATTCCAAGTAAGGCCTCCAGCAATTTTTCTCAGGTTATTACCACGGCTTCCAGATGCTGTAAACTGCTCAGCATCCATGTCGTAGAGGCCATTGGCAGTGGCAAAAAAAATGCGTTTGTCGGCTACAGCCACTGCATACCCTGGTGCCCCATTAAATATTTCGGGTTGAAACCATTGCAGAGGGTTTTTCAGCTGAACTAGCGCAATGCCGTCCTCTAGGCCCAGCCAGATTTGGCCTTGGCTATCGTTAAAAAGACTTTTTACATTATTGTTTACCAATCCGTCGTTGCGGTTGTAGGCGTCTATCAACTTTCCTGTAGTATCGGTAAAAATGATACCATTATCATAAGTACCCAGCACCACCTGTCCATTAGGAAGGGGTACGGCACTGGTGTAGTGCTCATTGGCAGGCAGCATATTGGGCACAAAAGGCGCTAGACTGCCACCCTTTAACGTCCATAGTCCATGTTGAGTAGTGGTAAGCACCACGCGGTTGCCGAAAGGTACCGCAGCCGTTATAGAAAACCCAGCAGGTAAGTTTGACGCAGTAGCAAGTGTGTCCCAGCGTCCCCGTACAAACTCAAGCAGACCTGCCCATTTGTCGTAAGCCAGCACCCGGTTGCCCGCTTTACCCAAAAAATCCCATTTGGTGCGGCTTGGGTAGGGTGTAATGGTTTGGTTGTGCAGCCTGAATACTGTGCCAAACGACTGGAAGAAAACGCTACTATCGGTGGTCGCAATATGCCAGATGTCGGCAAACTGCCGGTACTGTGCGGGTACAAGCCCCAAAAGCGATGTGTAAACAAGCCTACCGGCAGCATCGGGTTCATAGTAGCCTATTTCATCTTGTCCGCCAGCAAAAAGCCGCCCCCCACCGCCAAAGGCTATAGACCGCAATATGGTGCTATTGGGAAGGGGATGCACACGCCAAAACGCACCGTTGAAAGTAAGCAAGCCCTCATTATTGGCTACATACAGTGTGCCTGACTCATCCTGCTGAAAAGCCCAGTTTTGAGCACCTGCCGAATACATTTGCCGGGTAAAACGCGTAGCCTTTAGCTGCGCAACAGCTGCGCAACATATAAGCAGCAGGCAAGCGGCCATCCATAACTTTATTCTAAATATGGCAAATTTGGTTTGCATAAAGGCAAATTCAATACTTTAGTACACTTGTTAAAACAGTGCTTCAAAAAAGCAAAATGATGTTGCCATTGGGCTTGAGATTCATTTTCCTCCCCCAACGAGCGGCAAACGGTTGCAATCGTTTGCAGATAAATTTGAGACTTCTTACATTTATATAAATGGTTTATAGCGTTACAATCTAACTATTTCTTCATTTAAAGGTACGCAAAAAATACATGTAGTAGGCGCATAACAGCGTTTTCTATTGAAAATCAGACACTTTTTCACCTTGTAGTAGTAGAGATGTACCTTCAAAAATGCTAAGCTTACTGCCGATTAGTTAGTTTAGCGCCACGAAAGTGATAAGGCGAAATGCTCCGTTTGCAGATTTAACTTTTGTGTCCATGTTTTCGCCATTGTCTTTCCGATTGTAAACCAAAAAACGATTTGCTGTATGAAGAGAATCTTGCAATGTTTCCTATTTGCATGGGTGGTACAGAGTACTGCCTTGGCACAAGGCCAAAAAGTAGCCGTTC
>RDXD01000220.1 GCA_004292575.1 Bacteroidota bacterium | reverse complement strand
GCCCACGGCCTGGAATGCCGCGCTTAGCAACTGCGGTGACCGCACCACAGGTACGGGAAATATGCTGCTGGTAAATGGTTCGCCCACGCCCAATGTGGTGGTGTGGCAGCAGAGCGTTGTGGTACAACCCAATACTAATTATGAATTTTCAACCTGGTTGCAGGCGCTGTGGCCGCCTAACCCTGCGCAGCTTCAATTTGCCATAAACGGGGTGCAGATTGGTAATGTCTTTAGTGCGCAATTACCTACTTGCACTTGGCGGCGGTTTAATACATTGTGGAACTCGGGTAACAATACCACGGCGGTTATTTCGGTTGAAAATAAGAATACGGCCATTCAGGGCAATGATTTTGCATTAGACGATATGTCGTTTGCGCCGGTAACCTACAAAACCGACAGTGTATTCATTAGGCTGTCTAGTGCTACCATTACTGCCAGTGCCGACACGGTAGTTTGCAGCGGCACGCCGGTAAGGCTGGGGGCAAGCGGTGGCAGCACATACCAGTGGCAACCAGCTGCCGGCCTTTCGGATGCCAGCAGCAGCAACCCATTGGCCACCATAGTAGCAGGCACCCGCTTTGTGGTAACCGGTACCGATGCAAATGGATGCACAGGTACCGATACAGTTAATGTGGGTGTGTTGCCTACACCACTACTGCGCCTTTTGCCAACCGATACCACCATTTGCCCGGGGGCCAGTGTGGTGCTGCGGGCCTCGGGTGCCAGCCAGTACCGGTGGAGCCCTGCTACGAACCTTAGCGATACACTGTTGTCCAACCCGGTGGCTACTCCCACTGGCACCATCCGCTATACCGTGCGAACCACCGGCGCCAATGGGTGCGCCGCTGCCGATTCGGTGCTTATTGCAGTGCGCCCCAAGCCCCAGTTTGCGCTTTTGCCCGATAGCAGCAGCTTTTGCGCAGGCGCATCGGTTACCTTAGCCGCTTCGGGCGGCGACGCATACCTGTGGCAGCCGGCCTTGGGCCTATCGGGCGTAACAACGCCGCAGGTGGTGGCCAGCCCCACGCAATCCGCTACATACAAGGTGCGTATTGTAAGCGCCGCCTGCAACGATACCGCTACACTGGTTTCGCGGGTGGTGGTAAATGCCAATCCAGAGTTGGTGCTTTCTAAATCTAACGAGCTCAGCTGTAGCCAACCTACCACCCAGCTTACAGCAAGTGGTGCCCTGTTTTATGCTTGGCGCTCCACGCCGGGTCTTAGCAACTACGCCATGGCAAACCCTATGGCCTCGCCCACCAGCACCACCACTTACGCCGTGGTGGCCCGCGATGCCAATGGCTGCTCCGACACCGATTCAATAACCGTTGTTTTTGGCCTGAACGCTGATTTTAGGTTGTTTCAGCTGCCTAACGCCTTTACACCCAATGGCGATGGCAATAACGATTGTTTTGGTATTAGAAAATGGGGTAATGTTGCGGTAAAATATTTTGAAGTGTTTAACCGCTGGGGGCAGCTCATTTTTACCAGTAAAAACGCCAGCAATTGTTGGAATGGTAATTTTAAGGGCAATCCGCAACCCAGTGGGAACTATATTTACCGTTTGTGGGTAGATACGCCTTGCGGCCCTATAAAACGCGAAGGGAATGTGGTGTTAATTAGATAGAGTCGTTTGCTAATTTGCTTTCTACTACATCCTAGACACCTTAAAGTCGTAATATGGCAGTAAAAGTTTCGATAATTATTCCTTGTTATAACCAAGGCCATTTTCTGGCTGATGCTATCAAGTCAATTGAGGCTACTTTGTGCGAAAATTACGAAGTCATCATCATTAACGATGGTTCCACCGATGATTTCACAAATGCGTACACTAAGTCGCTAGCCGAGCAGGGATTTAATGTTATATTTCAGCAGAATATGGGCTTAGCGGCAGCTAGAAACGCTGGTGTTTTACAGGCTAAAGGGCAGTATATATTGCCGCTTGATGCAGATAACAAAATTTTGAAACCGTATGTTGAAGACGCGGTAAAATTGTTGGATGCAGATAATCGCGTTGCGGTAGTATATGGCGATGCACAAATATTTGGCGATAAAGATGAGCTCTGGGAGATAGGGTCGTACAATCAACAGAGACTGATGTTGCACAACTATATTGATGCCTGCGCATTAATTAGAAAGTCTGCTTTAGAGTCTGTGGGGTTATACGATGCAAAAAACAGGCTCTATGGATTAGAAGATTGGGATTTGTGGCTGAGATTGTCTTTTGCAGGCTACGGGTTCTCTTATTTACCAATGGTTTGCTTTTGCTACCGGGTACATCAGCAGGCTATGTCTAAGGGTGGTATTACCCAATACAAAAATGTGAATCAAGTAGAAAAAGTAATACATGAAAAATATCCTCATCACATGGGGCATGGCTGGATTGAAAAGAAATTTGTAGGCAGACTTAGAAAAAGCCCGCTACAGATAATGTTTAAAATCGTACTGATTGCATATTTTCCAAGGGTTTATAGTTACCTATTAAAAAACAATAAAATTAGAAACGGGATATAAGTATGGTAGAATTAAAGGATTATAACCAAGATTTCTATGCCGATCAGCAGGTATCATCGCTTGGTTCGGCGAAGGCTTTGTTACCCATAATTAACGAAATGTTTAAACCTAAAAGCGTAGTTGATGTAGGCTGTGGTATAGGTGCTTGGCTGCAAGTTTGGAATAATAGTTTTGGAATAACCGACTATTTTGGCATAGAGGCGCCTTTTATTTTGAAAGAAATGTTGATAGTCAACAGCGATAAGGTTTTGTTTACGGATCTGAATCGGGAATTTAAAATTGGCCGCCATTTTGATATTGCCATGTGCCTTGAAGTGGCAGAGCACATTGAGCCATCGGGAGCAAAGCAATTTGTAGCTAATCTGGCAATGCTAAGTGATGTTGTGATTTTTTCGGCGGCTATTCCTGGCCAAGAGGGAACCTTTCACGTAAATGAACAGTGGCCCGAGTATTGGGCAGAAAAATTTGCTGATAATGGGTTTGTTCCCGTGGATGCCATTAGGAAACTGATATGGCGTGATGAGCGGATTAACTATTGGTATCGTCAGAATATGATTATATTCGTAAAGCGGGAGCGGTTACTAGATTATCCACAGCTAGCAGCAGCGTGCCAACTGACCGATCCCGATTTTCTAACTCGAATTCATCCGGATTTGTTGGCGTATAAGACGACCATTGTTTCCCAACTCAATAGCCCCCTTGGCTATTGGCGAAAACAGGGTTATTTTGCCAAAGTATGGATTAAAAACAGAATAAAACGATTATAATGCGCGAAGAAGGGCTGGCTCGTTTGCAGAATTTGTATCCCAAGCGTAATACAAAAGATTACTTGGTTTTGCGCTATCTGGTTCGCGATCTTAAGGAAGCCATTGAGCGTTATGGTGGTGCGGCAGTATTTGACATTGGTTGTGGAAATAAACCCTATCAGCAACTCTTTAAATCGCAAAACCTATTGTATCGCGGCTGCGATGTGGTGCAAAGCGACCAAAGGAAAGTTGATGTGGTTTGCGAGGCTACCGAAATACCCGAGCCTGCTGCTATGTATGATACCATATTGTGTACCCAAGTTTTGGAGCATGTTAGTAGTCCAAACCTCGTAATTCGGGAGGCGTTTAGGTTGCTTCAACCAGGCGGCTACTTCATATTAAGCGTTCCGTTTGCATGGGAGTTGCATGAGGTTCCGCACGACTATTACCGATACTCAAAATTTGGAATTACTGAGTTGCTTTCGAGCAATGGGTTCGAAGTTGTGACCTTAAAGTCTAATGGTGGCAAATGGGCAGCTGTATTTCAACTCAATATAAATATGATTTATTCCTCTTTTGCTTATGGTGGTTTCTTAAGAAAAGGGTTAAAATTTGCCTTCCTGCATCTTGGATTCACCTCAGTTTTAAATAGAATTGCTGTGTGGGCTGATGCCAAGTGGTACGACGAATTGCTTACATTGAACTACGTTGTTGTAGCAAGAAAAACCCAGTAGATGCAAACGCCCCCGCTCATCTCCATCTGTATTCCAGTTTACAAAAACGTTACATTTTTGCAGCGATTATTGCAGTCGCTGCAAGAGCAAACATTTACCAACTTTGAGGTGGTAATTACCGATGACAGCCCCGATGAGGCCATTGCCGACTGGCTTAAAATCCATTTCAACGACGCCAGACTGCGATATTTTAAAAACCCATTGCCGCTGGGCACCCCCGAAAACTGGAACCAAGCCATACGGCAAGCAACCGGCCAATGGATAAAACTAATGCACGACGATGATTGGTTTGCCCACGCCGATGCTCTGCAGCAGTTCTTTGATGCAACCGTTGGCAACGTTGCCCAATTCTATTTTTCCAACTATTGCAACGTTAATGTTGACGACACCAGTCAAGCCCAGTCGTTTAGTTTGCCGCTTTGGCGGTGGAAGCACGTGGAGAAGGCCCCGCATATTCTTTACGCAAGAAATTTGATAGGTGCGCCAAGTGTAACCATGGTTAGCCGCGATGTTGTTGAACGTTATGATGGCAACATGAAATGGCTTGTAGATATCGACTATTACATTCGCGTATTACTCCGCGCAAAGGCACATCATATACCCGCAGCATTGGTAAACGTTGGGCAAAGCCAACAGCAAGTAACCCAATATACCAACAATAACCCAAGTGTGGAAGTACCCGAAGCGCTGAGACTGTTGCACAAGTTGCCCGGAAAACCGTTTCGCCAATGGCAATATTTTGATGCATGGTGGCGCCTCTTGCGCAATTTAAACATCACCACAACCCAGCAGCTGAGGCGTTACTCACTCAATGCCAGTATTGCCCGCGAAATAGAATGCATGATGTCCTTTCAAAAACGCGTACCAAAATTTACGTTGCGTTTGGGTTTTTGTTC
>RDXD01000219.1 GCA_004292575.1 Bacteroidota bacterium | reverse complement strand
CCAGTGCCTGCAGTATCATTTGCGCTTCAATGTGGCACATGCCGCCGGTTACTATTTGCAGGGCATTGATGCCTACTTCCCGCATACGGATGGCATCACGTTCCGTTTCAGGATCGCCCACCAATACGGCCATATTCAGCTTATCCATCAGTCTTTTACCCGTTTCCTGCATCAGGGTAGTTTTGCCGCTGCCTGGCGATGAGCACACATTTACGATGAGCATTTCGGGCAGTCTATTGCGAATGGCTTTTGCTACAAAGTCATTGGCTTTCAGTAAGTTGAGTGTTGTATTTTCGCACTGCACACTGCCCACAGGGGCCCTGTTGCTTTTTGGTTTTGCTTCGGTCATTTGGTAAAAAAATTAGTAAGTTGGCAAAATATCGCGGCATGTAGCCTATTTACGTTTTTGTATTTCCATTTTTTATGGAGGTGCAAACTAAACAATAAAAGCAATGCCTGCATATCTTGTGGCAGCAGGCTTAGAAAAAGTTTTCTAATTCTGTAGCAGGTTAGTGTAGGCATGTATAATAGCATCCGTTATCAAAAAAAACAGGGGTCTTTTTTTGAGATGTTGTAATTTTATGATATGGAAACAGCCGTACGCATATTACCACACTACACCTACACCGATTACAAACATTGGGAGGGCAAATGGGAGTTGATAGATGGCATACCTCACGCTATGAGCCCTGCGCCGCTGCCAAAGCATCAGAAAATCTGCATGTCTTTAGGGGCTGTACTGTACAATGCAGTGAAAGATATGGGCTGTAAAAAATGTACTGTCAGCACGCCGCTAGATTACCTAATAGCCGAAGACACCATTGTGCAACCTGATGTATTAATTTACTGTAGCGAAGTTCGCACGCCTTACTTAGAAGATACACCGGTGCTTGTAGTAGAGGTAAGTTCTCCGTCCACGGCACTTAAAGACAGGCATACCAAGTACAGTTTGTACGAAAAATCAGGGGTAAAATATTACCTCATTATTCAACCTGAACCTGAAAAAATTACCTTGTTTTTGTTGGATAATGGAAGCTATACCATAGTAAAAGATGAGCATGCGTTCCAATTCCAGTTTCAATTGGACGAAAACTGCACAATAGAGGTAGATTTTTCCGAAATTTGGTAAACACGATTCATCCCAAAGCCAATCAATCCTCAAACTCCACTTCACTTATCAGCAACTCGTCGCCCTGCACCACATGGCGGCTGGGTTTGCCGCAGGCACATACAAAGCGGTAGTTTTCTACCTCATTGGTAAGGTTGCAGGGCTCGCAGTGGATGAGTATGGGCAGCACTTTTACCTCCAGCTCAATACCTGCATAAAGCGGTTCATCGGCAAGCACGGCCTCCCAGGCATTTTGCATGAGTATGGGCTGCACATTGCTCAATAAGCCAGCTTTCAGTTGCACCCGCCGCACCTTATCTATCCGGTCCGGAAACTCATCTTGCAAAGTGCGAAAAATATTACGTACCAGTGAAATTTCATGCATTATGTTTACACTTTATAGGTATTTTGAACTACCCATACAGCTGCAAATCAACAAGCTTTTGGTGGATATAGTATTATTCCTAGAAAAAGTTTTCTAATCTTTTGGCACATATTGTAAAGTCAGCCTCTTTCTTTTGCTTACTAAACACAGTGCTTGTGCCAATCGCCAATACATACCCTTCTGTGGGTTCACCTTTTCTTAGGCTTATCTTTTACCGGGTATTGCAGGTGATTGGTTGCTGCCTTTTAGGGACATTTATACCAGCAGTACAAAATGCCGCTGCTCAGGTTGGTACCACGCTGGCAGGCAGGGTAACTAACGAAAAAGGGATACCGTTAGATGGCGCTACGCTTACTGTAGGCAAATCCACTGCCCTTAGTAACCTGCAAGGAGCCTTTACCCTTATGCTTACCAAAAGCCTGCCGGTGCAGCTTACCATCACCCATACTGGCTATGCGCCGCAAGCCATTACTGTAAGTACCGGCGCTAACCTGCAGGTACAGCTAAGCCCCGTGGCCGATAGCTTGGGGGTAACCATAGTGGGGTCGCGCAGTGCAGCCCGCGGGCTGCTACAGCGGGCAGTACCGGTAGATGTGTATTCGGCACAGGAACTACAGAAAACACAGCAGATAGAAATTGGGCAGCAATTACAGTTTACTGCCCCATCGTTTAACTCGGCTAAGTATGGCATTAATGGCGCCCTGGGCTACGCCGACTATGCCACCCTGCGGGGTTTGGGCCCCGACCAACTGCTGGTACTGGTAAATGGTAAGCGCCGGCATCAGTTTTCGATACCCCATATTGGGTTTTCTATTAGCCGCGGTATGGTGGTCACCGATCTTAATGTTATGCCTTTTTTAGCCTTTGAGCGCACAGAAGTGCTTCGCGATGGTGCAGCTTCGCTGTATGGATCGGATGCTATAGCGGGCATTATAAACTTAAAGTTGCGCGAAACCGTGCAGCAGGGTACGGTACGCACCCAATTAAGTACCACCCAAGAGGGAGACGGTACCAATTTTTTGGCTGCCATCAATTACGGATTTAAGCTGGGTAAGGAAAAAAGCTATTTCAACTTTACCTTACACCATCAGCGGCTTGGCGAAACCAATCGCTCCGACCCGTTTACGGGCCGCATCTACAACAGCAATCAGCGGCTTGACGACAGCATACGGGCAGCCCGCGGCGTATGGCCTGCTACAGGTCCTTTTAGGGTGGGTGTATTTGGTGCCAGCCAAGTAAATCAAACTCAGGGTTTTTATAATGCAGGCTACCCCATCAATAAGCAATGGAAGCTGTACAGCTTCGGCGGCTATTCCTCCAAAGAAGGTCTGGTATATGGCTTTTTTCGTAATGCCATACCAGCCAATACCAACAGCAGCCCTGCCATTTTTCCCGATGGCTTTTCTCCGGAGTTTCCGGCCAAAGACCGCGACCTGATGCTGGTGGCCGGTGCACAACGCACCCTAAAAGGAGGCTGGAACTGGGACCTAAGTACCGGCGTAGGCCATAATGCAGTAAGGCGCTTTGCCCGCAATACGGTAAATGCCAGCCTAGGTGCTGCCTCACCCACCCAGTTTTTTGTGGGCTCCAGCACATTTACCCAAAGCACTACCGAGGTAAATGCACATAAGGACCTGCCGGGTGCATTGAGCTTTCAATCGCTACACTTGGCTTTTGGTACACAACTGCGCATTGATAACTACCAGCAAAACCAAGGCGACGATAATTCGTATATGGCCGGGCCAATGGCCCTTAGCCAAAACAAAACACCCGGCACGCAGGGTGTAGCGGCTACTGCCCCCGAAGATGTGGCCAACGAAAGCCGCACCAACGTAGGTGTGTATGCCGATGCCGAAGCCAACATTACTGATGCCTTGATGGTATCCATGGCCTTACGGTTTGAAAACTACAGCGACTTTGGCAGTAACCTATCGGGCAAAATAGCCGCCCGGTACCAAATAACGCCGCAGCTTACTGCAAGGGCCTCGGTAAACCGGGGCTTTAGGGCACCTAGCATGCAGCAGTTGTATAACAGTGCCACCGCCACGCTGGTGCAGGCCGGGCAAATTGCCTTTACCAAACAGTTCAGGGCCGACGACCAGCGATTGACCGGGCTGGGTATCCTTTTTCCCACGCCGGAAATAGCCATGAACTACAACGCAGGCTTAGTATGGCAGCTGGGTAAAAAAATCGCCTTCACTGCCGACGTATTTCGCATTGATGTGCAAGATAAAATTGTACTCTCCGAAGCCTTGCGGGTGGCGGCTATACCGGCCCTCACTCAGCAGCTGGCCGGCACTGGCATACAGCAGGTATCTTATTTTACCAACCATGTAGATGCCCGCACCACTGGGCTGGATGTAATAGCCAACTACCGGGAGAGCCAGGGTAAAGGCAGCCTGCACCTAAGCCTGGCAGCGGCCTTCAATAAAACCCTGGTGGTGGACAACCGGGCCACCCCCGCCAAATTACAGCAAGGGGCCACCGGCAATATTCGCCTGATAGACACCATCAATATTGCCCTGATAGAAACGGCGCAGCCCCGCGAGAAAATCATTTTTTCCGCCACTTACAGCATAGGTAAATTACAGCTTACCGGCCGCGCTACCTATTTTGGCAAAGTGGCGGCTTGGGAGCGTACCGGCACAAATCCACATATTGAGCAGGTATTTGGCGGCAAAACGTTGGTAGATATTTCGGCATCTGTGATGCTGATGAAAGCCCTGCAGTGGAGCATAGGTAGCAACAATGTGGGCAATGTATATCCCGACCGTGTGTTGCCAACATTTTCGGCTTATGGCAGCGGGCAAACACCGTTCAACCGCAATGTGAATCAGTTTGGCTTTGCCGGGGCTACTTACTTTACCAGTTTAGCATTACAGTTTTAAAAAAAACAGCAGCATCATGGCCACTTACTGTATTTGGCGGTTCAAAAGCCAACCTAATATGTTAGGTTGCCCATTTATTTAATATGCCACTCATTCGTTCCATTACCCGTATTGATATGCTTGCCATTATGGTAAACCTTACTATAGGTGGCGGCATTTATGCCCTGCCAGCTGAGGTTTTTGCCAAAAGTGGTGTGTGGAGCATTACGGCCATGCTGGTTTGTGCGGCGGTTGTTAGTCTTATAGTGGCTTGCTTTGCCGAGGTAGGCAGTCGTTTTACCAGCACCGGCGGTTCGCTTGTATATGCGCAGGAGGCGTTTGGCCCCTTTGCGGGCTTTATGACCGGCTGGCTGAGTTTGGTGCTGCGCATGGTAAGCATGGCTGCAATAGGTAATATTGCGGTGTCTTACGCAGGGTTTTTCTTTCCGGCATTGCAGCCGCAAAGTACCCTGGCAATGGGGCTTGTTTGCACGCTTTTGGTGCTGCTTGCTGTGGTTAACTATACCGGCATACAGCC
>RDXD01000218.1 GCA_004292575.1 Bacteroidota bacterium | reverse complement strand
CCCGGGTTTAGGCCCCCACCCGAATTTTTAGGCCAGTTTCTACAGCCCTTGATTTTTTTGTTTCTTTTTTTATCAAGAAAAAAAGAAAAAAAACGAAACCGTAGGGAGTTGCGGATGTCTGATGTCTGATGTCGGATGTCTGATGTCGGATGTCTGATGTCGGATGTCGGATGTCTGATGTGAGATGTCCGACTCATCACGCATTCCCCATCACCCAAAAACCTCTCCGCTTGTCTTTTCCACACCATGTGCAGATTAACACACTCCTCAATGTTTGTAGAAAAGATATTTTCGTCTTCTGCCCACCAAGCCGTTCCATTTGCGTTTCAATCCATCTTTTACAACCCCACAACAGCACCATCATGTCCACTACAACCACTACGCCAAAGGGCCTCAGCTTTGCCCGCCATTTTACCATCGAGGGTACCTCGCCCTACCAGCAGTTTCAGTACGACTACCGCACTTCCATGATCAAAGACCCGTCCGGTAAAATCATTTTTCAGATGGATAACGTGGAAGTGCCCTCGCATTGGAGCCAAATAGCCACCGACATCATTGCCCAAAAATATTTTCGCAAAGCAGGCGTTCCCCAGCCCGACGGCACCACCGGCCGCGAGACATCTAGCAAGCAGGTTGCACACCGCATGGCCCATTGCTGGCGGCAGTGGGGCGAGCAATATGGCTATTTTGCCACCCCCACCGACGCCCAGGTTTTCTACGAAGAGCTGGTGCACAGCATCCTCAACCAAAGCTGCGTACCCAATAGCCCGCAATGGTTCAATACTGGCCTCCACAGCAGCTATGGCATCACTGGCAAGCCGCAGGGCCACTATTTTGTCGATCCTGTTGATGGTCAGCTCAAGCAATCCACCTCGGCTTACGAGCGTCCACAGCCTCACGCCTGTTTCATTCTCAGCGTGTCCGACGATTTGGTGAACGATGGCGGCATCATGGATCTTTGGATGCGCGAGGCACGGATTTTTAAATACGGCAGCGGCGTGGGTACCAACTACAGCAACATCCGCGGCGAAAATGAAAAACTCAGTGGCGGCGGCACTTCATCGGGCCTCATGAGTTTTTTAAAAATTGGCGACCGCGCCGCTGGCGCCATTAAAAGTGGTGGTACCACCCGCAGGGCGGCCAAAATGGTATGCCTCGATTTGGACCACCCCGAGATAATGGATTTTGTAGATTGGAAGGTGCAAGAAGAAGATAAAGTGGCCGCACTGGTGGCTGCCGGCTACAGCAACGATTACGAAGGCGAAGCCTACCGCACCGTAAGCGGGCAAAACAGCAACAACAGCATCCGCATACCAAATGCGTTCTTCGATGTACTCGACCAAGATGGCGATTGGGCCCTGAAAGCCCGCACCGATGGACGGACCGTAAAAACCATTAAGGCCCGCGAGCTGTGGAAAAAAGTAACCCACGCAGCCTGGCGCTGCGCCGATCCCGGCACCCAGTACGATACCACCATCAACGAGTGGCACACCTGCCCGCAGGGCGGGCGCATCAACGCCAGCAACCCCTGCTCAGAATACATGTTTCTCGACAATACGGCCTGCAATTTGGCCAGTGCCAACCTGCGCCGGTTTTTTAACGACGAAACCGGCATTTTCGATGTCACCGGCTTCGAATACACCTGTAGGCTGTGGACGGTGGTGCTGGAAGTAAGCGTACTTATGGCACAATTCCCCAGCAAAGAAGTAGCCCAACTCAGCTACGACTACCGTACCCTCGGCCTCGGCTTTGCCAACCTGGGCAGCATGCTTATGGTAAGTGGCATTCCTTATGATAGCGAAGAAGCCCGTGCCATTGGTGGTGCCATCAGTGCCATCATGACCGGAGTAGCCTACAAAACATCGGCCGAAATGGCTGCCTTTCTACAGCCTTTTGCCCAGTACGAGCACAATAAGGCCGACATGCTGCGGGTAATGCGCAACCACAGGGCCGCCGCCTACGATGCTGGCGATGCCTACGACGCCCTTAGCATTAAGCCCGTGGGCATAAACAGCAAATACTGCCCCAATTATTTGCTTTCTGCCGCCTGCAAAGCCTGGGACGATGCCGTAATGCTGGGCGAAAAATATGGCTATCGCAATGCCCAAACCACCGTAATTGCGCCCACAGGCACCATTGGCTTGGTTATGGACTGCGACACAACCGGTGTAGAGCCCGACTTTGCTCTCGTAAAGTTCAAAAAACTCAGCGGCGGTGGATACTTCAAAATCATTAACCAAAGCGTGCCGCAGGCACTGCACAAGCTGGGCTACAATCCCACCCAAATTGAAACCATTGTAAACTATGCCAAGGGCGCAGCCACATTGCACGGTGCGCCCCACATCAACCCCCAAAGCCTTAGCCAAAAAGGATTAATTGCCGAAGAAATCCAAAAGCTGGAAGCTGGTATGTTGGCCGCATTCAACATTAAATTTGCTTTTAATAAGTATAGCTTGGGCGAGGCCTGCCTCGAGCGCTTAGGCTTTACACCGGAGCAATACAACGATTTTAGCTGGAACATGCTCGAAGCAATGGGCTTTACCGACGAGCAAATTGACGCAGCCAACGTTTATATCTGCGGCACCATGACCATTGAGGGCGCACCTTACCTCAAGCCCGAGCATTATGCCGTGTTCGATTGCGCCAACAAGTGCGGCGATATTGGCCAACGCTTTATTCATGCGCATGGCCACATCCGTATGATGGCCGCTTGCCAACCGTTTTTAAGCGGCGCCATCAGCAAAACCATCAACCTGCCCAACGAGGCCACGGTGGAGGAAATTGCCGATTGCTACCGCATGAGCTGGGAGCTGGGCCTTAAAGCCAATGCGCTGTACCGCGATGGCAGCAAGCTAAGCCAACCGTTGAGCAACAAAAGCGACGAAAAGAAGAAAGCCAGCAAAACAGAAACCGAAGCCGAGCCTGCCGAGGCCCCATTGCCGGCGTCCAACATTTTAGATTTAGGGCAGCTTACGGTTGAAGACCTGCTGCAAGAGGTGCATAAGCGCATGCAAGCCAGCCCCGATACAAAGCTTAAAAGCCAGCTGGCCAAAATTGTGGAGCGCAAAACGCTGCCTGCCAAGCGCCGCGGCTACACCCAAAAGGCAAAAATTAGTGGCAACGCCTTGTTTTTGCGTACTGGCGAGTACACCGATGGTACTCTGGGCGAAATATTTATTGACCTCGCCAAGGAAGGCAGCACGCTGCGCAGCCTCATGAACTGTTTTGCCATAGCCGTATCGGTGGGGCTACAATACGGGGTGCCGCTAGAGGAGTTTGTAGAAAAATTTGTGTTTACAAAATTTGAACCCGCCGGCTTGGTAGATCATCCCAACATTAAAACCACCACCAGCCTGGTTGACTTTGTGTTCCGCGCCCTGGCCTACGAATATTTGGGCCGTACCGATTTGGTACACGTGCTCGATAAACCCGAGGTTGGCAACCTTGGCAACAACCCCGAGGTAGAGTATTTGGGTGCCGCACAAGATGTGCACATTTCCGGCGAAAAAAAAGCTTCGCCCGAGTTGAGTAATGTGCGCATTACACCCCTGAGTGCACCGCGCTTTACCCGCCAAGACGTGCCACAGTTGCAAACAACCAGCTTTACCTCGGCACCCGATGCCGGCACCATGGCCATGCAAGCCCAGCTTAAGCTAAACCAAAGCGATGCCCCGGCTTGTAACATTTGCGGACACATTACCGTGCGCAGTGGCACCTGTTACAAGTGCCTAAACTGCGGCAACAGCCTGGGATGCAGCTAAACACGGCCAAGGCTCTACCTGGCTTTGCGCCCACACAGCGGCTGCTGTGGCACTACGCAGTTTGTTTGTTTACAGCATTACATTGCCCCTGCTCTTGTAGCAGGGGTTTTTTTTCGGCACCATGGTTTAAGCAATGTGGCACCCTATAGAGGTTCCTCGGCAGCTGAGCTAGTCCGCTCCGCCTTGCACGGTTCTGGAAGCTTATGGCCATTCGGGAGGGGATTGGGCATCTCTGTTTTGCGTAGTTTTGCACATGCAGTTTTCCAATTACTTTTTTCTTTTCAGCCTTATAGGCCTGCGATATTTGGTTTTGGGGGCAGTTTGCTTTTTTATTTGGTACGTGTTGTTCAAAAAGCGGTTGGGGCCTTTAAAAATTCAGTTGCGGTTTCCAAAACCCGCCGATTACCTGCGCGAAATGGCCTTTTCGGTACTTACCATCGCCATTTTTGCTTTTGTGGCTTTTGTACTGTTGTACAATGATGCGGTGCGGCAGCATACCCGGTTTTATACCAACATCAACGAGCATGGCCGGTGGTATTTTTTTGCCGCTTTCCCGCTTATGTTTTTTATGCACGATGCCTATTTTTATTGGATGCACCGGCTCATGCATCATCCCGCCCTTTTTAAGGCAGTACACTTGGTGCATCATCGGTCGGTTAATCCTTCGCCTTGGGCTGCTTATGCCTTTCACCCGCTCGAGGCGCTTGTAGAAGCAGGCATCATCGTGGTGTTTTTGTTCACCATCCCCATCCATAAGTTTCACTTGGGTCTGTTTTTTATGTTTATGATTATCTATAACGTGTATGGCCATTTGGGTTGGGAGCTTTACCCCAAGGGCTTCAACCGAACCTGGGTGGGCAGGTGGGTCAATACTTCCGTTAATCACAATCAACACCATCAATATTTTAAGGGCAACTATGGCCTCTACACCCTCATTTGGGACCGCTGGATGGGTACGCTGCGGCCCGATTACGATCAGCGGTTCGAGGAAGTAAAAAGCCGATCGTCTCGTGCTAGGGTTTTGCAATAGGGCTGCACCAAAGACTTGCGAGGGTCTTGGTACGCGCCTTAGTAACCTTTGTACCTGCAAGTTCCTGTAAAAATTTCCATCCCAATCATTAAATCTGGTTAGGGTTTTTTTTCTGACG
>RDXD01000217.1 GCA_004292575.1 Bacteroidota bacterium | reverse complement strand
TCCGCCTTGTTTTTTTGCACACACACACTGTGTTCGTAGTGGGCGCTTGGCTTTTTGTCTGCGGTTCGTATGGTCCAGTTGTCTTTATCGGTGTAAACGGCGGCCTTACCCAGGTTAATCATCGGCTCAATAGCCAGGGTAGATCCAGCCAAAAGCTTATGGCCGTTGCCGCGCTTTCCAAAATTGGGCACCTGTGGGTCCTCGTGTAAGTGGCGGCCCACACCATGGCCCACCAGCTCGCGTACCACCCCATATTTGTGCTTGCGCTCGGTGTGCTCTTGTATGGCCCAGGAAATATCGCCAATACGGTTGTTGGCAATTGCTTTTTCTACCCCTTTGTACAAGCTCTCTTTAGTTACTTTCATCAGCATCAACACCTCCGGTCCCACCTCGCCCACAGCAAACGTGTAGGCGCTATCGCCGTGAAAGCCGTTCTTAAACACGCCCACATCCACACTTACCACGTCACCCGGTCTCAACTCACGGTTATCGGGAAAACCATGCACTACCGCATCGTTTACGCTAATGCAAGCACTAAAGGGAAACACGGCGCTGCCAACCCGGTAGTTTAAAAAACTGGGCACGCCACCCTGATCGCGTATGTAGCGCTCCACAATATTATTAAGTGCCAATGTTGTTACGCCAGGCTTGATCACCTTGGCCACTTCTGCAATGGCATCCCCCACAATGGTGTTGCTATGCCGCATCAGTTCTATTTCGTCTCTGGTTTTTAGAATAATCACGTTGGGTCCACATTTAATGGTTCGCATACTTTCAATTAGGCATTCCATTTTTGAATGGGGCGGCCTTTCAACTCAGAATTACATGTATTTAAAAAAGAAAACCCGCCGTTTCAGGCAGGCTTTCACTATAAAGTTATGTTGGCCAATTTTTTTCGACCACACATCAATAACAATGTTTATCCAATTGGGCTGCTGCTTACTTGCCTACCCTGAATGCGACCGCCGCTCATAAGACCATCGTACTGACGCATCAGCAATTGTGTTTCAATCTGTTGGAGGGTATCTAACACCACGCCTACCATAATTAGTAGACTGGTGCCGCCAAAGAAGCTGCTAAATCCTGCGGTAACACCAAGACTTTGTGCAACCCCAGGTAAAATACCTACAAAGGCCAGCAAAATGGCACCAGGCAGTGTTATACGATCCATAACCTGACCAATGTAATCGGCTGTGGGCTGTCCTGGTTTTACACCGGGTATAAACCCATTGTTCCGCTTCAAATCTTCGGCTATTTGCTTGGGATTAAAAATAATGGCCGTGTATAGATAAGTAAATGCAATTACCAAAAACGAATAAATAAGCATGTACCAACCATTGCTATGATCGTTCAAAATTTTCATGAGTCCACCAGTGGTATCGAACTTCGAGAAAATGGTGGGTATAAAAATGATGGCTTGGGCAAAAATTATTGGCATTACCCCCGCGCTATTTACCTTGATGGGCAGGAACTGGCGAGCACCACCAAATTGTCGATTGCCCACAATTTGCTTTGCATAATTAATGGTGATTTTACGTACACCTTGCACCAGCACAATCAATCCCATTACAATAGCAATAAGAACGGCGGTTTCAATAATAAACACCAAGATACCGCCGCCACCTTTGTTGTTTTTAGCTACGAACTCCTGTACAAAGCTTTGAGGTAAACGGGCCAAAATTCCCATCATAATAATGAGCGAGGTACCGTTACCCAATCCTTTGTCGGTTATCTTCTCGCCAAGCCACATTACAAATAAGGTACCCGAGGTAAGCAGCAAAACAGTAGAGAACCAGAAATAGGGCGCATAGGCTGGTATCAACGCTTCTTTATAGCCTGGGCTTTGCAAGAAGCTAATGTATGCGCCAGCTTGAAAAATAGTAACGATTACAGTAAGGTAGCGCGTCCATTGAGTAATCTTCTTACGGCCGCTCTCGCCTTCCTTCTGAATTTTCTGCATTTGAGGCACCAATATGGTCATCAACTGCATAAAAATGGACGCAGATATATACGGCATAATGCCCAGCGCAAGCACCGAAGCCTGCGAAAAAGCACCGCCCGCAAACTGGTCGAACAAGCCCAAAAGGCCCGATGCTTTGCCTTTTACGGCGTCTAAAGCGTTGGGGTCAATACCGGGCAACACTATGTGCGTACCCAACCTGTAAGTAAGTACTAAAGCCAGCGTAACAATAATCTTGCCACGCAATTCTTCAATACTCCAGATATTCTTGATGGTTTGAATAAACTTCTTCACGTAAATCGGAGATATTTTTGGAGCCCAAATGTAGGTAAAACGCCGTTGGAATCCTCAGCAATGCTGCGGCCACCAACGGCGTACTAATTATTTTAAGATTTCTACGGTACCACCAGCCGCTTCAATGGCTGCTTTTGCTTTTTCGCTTAGCGCATTCACCTTAAAGGCGATTTTGCTTTTCAACTCACCGGTGGCCAGAATTTTAACCAAATCGGTTTGGCTTATTAGGCTGTTGATGTACAGCTGCTCGGCACTAAATTCGGTAAGGGTATATTTTTCTATCAGCTGATCAATGGTTCCCAAGTTGAAAACTTTGTACTCGACGCGGTGCGGATTCTTGAATCCACGCTTAGGCACGCGACGCTGGATAGGCATTTGACCACCTTCGTGCGCCATTTTGCTCTTGTAGCCTGCACGGCTTTGGCCACCTTTGTTACCTTTGGTACTGGTGCCACCTTTACCCGATGCTTCACCACGACCAATACGCTTTACTTTTTTGGTACTGCCCGCTGCGGGCTTCAACTCATTCAGTTTCATTGCTTTGTTTTTTACTTGCGGGGTTTACTCCCCTCGCATTTTTAATAAATTTCTGTATGCCAACACCCAAACGAAGTTAGTTAGGGTTACGGGCACTTTTTGTAAACCACTACGCCTCAGGAACAACAACGTCTTCGGTTTTCACCAAATGGCGTACTTTTTCTACCATTCCCAAAATAGCAGGGTTTGCTTCAACCTCTACTTTGGCGTGCAGCTTACGCAAACCTAAAGCAGTTAGTGTCCGCTTTTGGCGTACAGAGTGGTCTATACCACTTTTAACTTGCGTTATTCTAATCTTTTTCATACTGAACTAAATTTGATGTTTTAAAAACACGGCACTAGGCATTTACTGAAAAACCCAATTCCGCGTCAAAAACACTTGTTTTAACCGTTAAATACTTTTTTAAGAGGAATGTTGCGGGTTTTAGAAACCTGAATAGGCTCACGCAGCGTAGCCAAAGCTTTAAAAGTGGCTTTTACCACGTTGTGTGGATTGGCCGATCCCAAACTTTTAGCCAGCACGTCAGTAATACCTGCACTTTCCAAAACCGCACGCATGCTGCCTCCAGCAATTACACCGGTACCATGGGCAGCTGGCTTCAGCAAGATTTTAGCTGCGCCCTCTTTTACCCACTGCTCGTGAGGTATTGTGCCGTGGCGTATGGGTACTTTCACCAAGTTCTTTTTGGCATCTTCAATACCCTTTGTAATGGCTTCTTGCACTTCTTTGGCTTTTCCAAGACCGTGGCCAACCACACCAGCCTCGTTGCCAACCACCACAAGCGCACTGAAGCTGAACGTACGTCCACCCTTTGTAGTTTTTACCACACGGTTAATGGCAACCACTTTGTCTTTCAACTCAAGCTCGCCAGCCTTAACACGATTATACATTAATTTCGACATTGTAATTATTTAAGAATTACGGTAAACAAATTGAAGCCCCTATTGCTTTGGTATTTAACCAAATAGAACTTTATCTTTTTTAAAACAGCAACCCGCCTTCACGAGCACCCTCGGCTACGGCCTTAATGCGGCCGTGATACAAATTACCACCTCTATCAAACACCACCTGCGTAATGCCTGCTTCCGATGCCTTACGTGCAATAATGGTTCCTACCAGCTTGCTCATTTCGGTTTTGGTACCCTTTTGAGCAGCCAAGTCTTTATCGCGGCTCGAAGCAGAAGCCAGTGTTACGCCGTTTACATCGTCTATCAATTGCACATAAATGTCGCGATTGCTTCTAAACACGCTAAGGCGTGGTTTTGTAGCTATGCCACTTACCTTTTTGCGAATGCGGTAGCGCACTTTTTGCCGCTGTTCTAGTTTTGTATTCATGGTTGTTCTATTTAGATTCTCCGATACTGCCGGAAAAAATTTTCAAAATCTATATCCTTACATCAGGCTCGTAGCTGAGTAAACCAGCATAAAGCCATGGCCCTCATCGTGTTACTTACCCGCGCTCTTACCAGCCTTCTTACGTATAACCTCGCCAGCAAACTTAACACCCTTGCCTTTGTACGGCTCTGGCTTACGCAAGCTGCGCAACTTGGCACACACAGCACCCAACAGTTGAGAATCGCTACTTTCCAGTGTTATTTCAGGGTTCTTACCCTTTTCCTGGGCCGTGGCTATCTTTACTTCATTAGGCACTTCAAAAATAATATTGTGCGAATATCCTAAAGACAAGTCTAAAACATTGCCAGTGTTAGCGGCCTTGTAGCCCACACCAACAAGTTCCATTTTCTTTTTAAAGCCTTCAGTAACACCCTTTACCATGTTGCCTAACAATGCACGATACAAACCGTGCAATGCGCGGTGACGTATTTGATCGGTAGGGCGGGTCACATTTAAAACGCCGTCCTCAATTACAATGCTAATATCACGATCAATGGCTTGTTTCAATTCGCCCTTGGGGCCCTTTACGGTTACAACGTTATCGGCCGCAACTGTTATAGTAACACCAGCGGGTATTGTGATGGGCTTTTTTCCTACGCGAGACATACGAGATGATTTTTAATTATACCTGTGATTCTTTCCAGTTTTCAGCCTCTCGTAAAAGGCTTAATATTCTTTAGAAAGGGCACAAAAAAGTTTCGATTTTAGTGAATGTAGCAAAGCACTTCGCCGCCTACATTTTGCGACT
>RDXD01000384.1 GCA_004292575.1 Bacteroidota bacterium | reverse complement strand
CATCAACACCAGCTTCGAATTTGGTAAGCGCGGTAAAAACGGACAGCCGCTGGTAGAAAATATTTTTAAGCTAAATGTGGGCTTAAGCCTTAGCGATTTGTGGTTTTTTAAGCGCAAGTTTGAATAACAGCACATTATTTACCTCTTAGTAACATGCGCAAATGCCTTCTTATACTGTTTTGGATGTGCATGACGGCCTGCGAAAACAATCCAAGTGATGTGGTGGCCCTTACCCGAAAGGTACAAGAAGTGGAAGAGGGGAAGAATATAAAGGCCGTTTTTAGCCAAAAGGCCAACCTGAAAGCCGTACTCTCCTCGCCACTGATGTACCGCGTAAAGGCCGATACACCTTATACCGAGTTCCCCAACACCTTGCACGTGGACTTTTTTGATGAAAATGCGCGGCTGCAAAGCGTGGTTAATGCCAAATATGGTAAGTATCTAGATCTGTTGAACAAAGTGTATTTGGCCGACAGCGTGGTGGTGTTTAATAGTACAGGTGATACGCTATTCTGCAAAACCCTATGGTGGAACCAGGGCGAAAGCAGCCTTTACACCAGCGATAGTGTGTACATACACACCCGCACCCAAACCATTTGGGGCACCGGCCTTTGGTCAAAAGCCGACTTTAGCAAGTACACCATCACCAATGTTATTGGCATGCTCGATTTGCCACGAGATATGGCCCCATAACTCTTGGTATTAATTGCACTACATTCCGTTGATGGTGCAAAGGGCGGGCTTGTTGTAGTCTTTAGCGTTAATAGCTATCGTCTAGCGCAAAGTCATTTTTCCTATACATCCACTGCCCGCTGGTAAAATCAGGGAAGTCAACAGTAGCATTTCCGGTTTCTATAGATACTTCGCTTAGCGGAGTAATGGCGCTCCAAGCTGCGGCGTCATACACGTCTTGCGGTGTAGGTACCCCGCGCTTTACGCTTTCAATAAAGGCATGCAGCACAAAAAAATCCATACCGCCATGGCCTGCACCCTGTGCATCGCTACCGTATTTTTTCCACAGGGGGTGGTCGTACTTTTCAAGCCAGGTTTTTGCTTCCTCCCACTGGTGGCTCTTGCTTTGGCCTTCTACGTAAATGCTTTTGTTTACATCCATCCAAATGCCTTTGGTACCCTGCACCCTAAAACCAAGCGAGTAGGGGCGGGGCAGGTTGGTATCGTGTTGAAGCAAAATGGTTTCGCCACCGGCGCAGCGTATTTGGGTGGTTACCACATCGCCTAGCTTAAAAGTTACCTTGGCGTTGGGGTGCTCTGCCCCTCCTTTTTGCACCACATACTGGTGCAAGCCACGGCTTTTGCTGCCAAAGGCACAAAGCGCTACCATGCGGTTGCCGCGGTTAAGGTTAATGAGGTTGGCCAGGGGGCCAATGCCGTGTGTGGGATACAAATCGCCATTGCGGTGCACACTGTGGTGGGTGCGCCACTTGGCTTCCGAATAGCCTTTTTCGCCAAATTCGGCACCACTGTCGTAGGGGGTTTTGCCATCATTAAACTTCACGCCCCTTAAATCGTGCTGATAGCCACCCTGCAAATGCACCATTTCGCCCAGCACACCCTGCCGCACCATATTTAAAATGGCCATCACATCGCGGCGGTAGCATACATTCTCCAGCATCATTACTTGGGCTTTGTGTTTTTCGGCAGCGTGTACCACCTGCCAGTGGTCTTCAAGGGTAATGCCCAACACTACCTCGGTACCCACGTACTTTATGCCGGCCTCTAGGGCATCTAAAATCATGGGCGTGTGCCATTCCCATGGCGTGGCAATTACCACCGCATCCAGGTTTTTGGCTTGCAGCAGGCTTTGGTATGCCGTGGGGCTACCTGTAAACACCTGTGGCTGCGGCTTTTTGGCATTGGCCACCATGGCCTGGGCGGTTTGCAGCATGCCAGCATCCACATCGCAAAGGCTTGCCACCACCACATCGGCACGGCGCAGCAAAAGTTCTAAGTGGTTTTGGCCGCGTAAGCCCGTGCCTATAAGCCCTATGCGCACTTTGTCGGCTGTGGGCGCTCGGCCCCAAAGCAAAGCGGGTGCTAAGGCGGCACCAGCACTCAGCAAGGTAGATTGGCGCAAAAATTGGCGGCGGGGTAGCGTTGGCTTCATGGCAAATGGTGTTTTTATATGAGATGAAAACTAATTAAAACTACCCGCTAAAGATGCAAACAAATTGGCAAAAACCTATTCCGTTATATTTGCAACCTTTGTAAAACGCATCAATTTTTATTTGCTTCGGCTGCGTTGCCGATGCCATCACCGTTGGGGTAGTGCTGCCTAGCTGCCGTGCAAGCCCCAACACATAAAGCGTACTATGGCTTTTAACACTCGCACAAAAATTAAGGAAGTACTGGCTTTGGAACCCACTGGCCAGGATACGATTGTAATGGGTTGGGTACGCACGTTTCGCAGCAATAGGTTTATTGCGCTAAACGATGGCAGCACGCCCAACAACTTGCAGGTGGTGGTAAACTATGAAAACACCAGCGAGGCACTGTTAAAACGCATTACCACAGGGGCCTGCTTAAAAATAAGCGGCCAGCTGGTGCACAGTACTGGCAGCGGCCAAAAGGTAGAGTTACAGGCCAGCCACATTGAGGTGCTGGGCGATAGCGATGCCGAAAAATACCCCATGCAGCCCAAAAAACACAGTTTGGAGTTTTTGCGTGAAAACGCCCATTTACGCATGCGTACACAAACCTTTGGTGCTGTGTTTAGGGTGCGCAATGCCATTGCCTATGCGGTGCATCAGTTTTTTCAGCAAAAAGGATTTGTGTATTGGCACAGCCCCATTATTACGGCCAGCGATGCCGAAGGTGCCGGCGAAATGTTTAAGGTAACCACCTTGCCGCTGGATGGCACTGCGCCCAAAAACGATGATGGCAGCATTAATTTTAAAGAAGATTTTTTTGGCAAAGCCACCAATCTTACCGTAAGCGGGCAGCTGGAAGGGGAGCTTGCTGCCATGGCTTTTGGTGATATTTATACGTTTGGACCAACCTTTAGGGCCGAAAATAGCAACACCACCCGCCACCTTGCCGAGTTTTGGATGATTGAGCCGGAAATGGCATTTTACGACATTGAAGACAACCAAAACCTAGCTGAAGAATTTATTCAATACCTGATACGATACACCATGGCGCAAAACGCCGAAGACCTTAGGTTTTTGGACGAGCGCCTAAAAGAAGAGGAGAAAGCGCTGCCCCAGGATAAGCGCAGCGAGATGGGCTTGATAGAAAAACTACAGTTTGTGGTTGACAACAAATTTGAGCGCATTACATATACCGAAGCCATCGAGATTTTGCTGAATAGCACCCCGTACAAAAAGAAAAAGTTTCAATATGATGTGCAGTGGGGTATTGATTTGCAGAGCGAACACGAGCGGTTTTTGGTGGAAAAGCACTTCAAAAAACCTGTAATTGTTACCGGCTATCCAGCTGCCATAAAAGCGTTTTATATGCGCTTAAACGATGGCTGCGAACCCGGCCGGGAAACCGTGGCCGCCATGGATATTTTGGCCCCCGGCATAGGCGAAATAGTGGGCGGCAGCCAGCGGGAAGAACGCTATGAAAAGCTGGTGGCCCGCATGGAGGCTATGCACATACCCACACATGAAATGAGCTGGTACTTAGACACCCGCCGCTTTGGGGCCTGCCCCCACGCGGGCTTTGGCTTGGGCTTTGAGCGCATGGTGCAGTTTGTAACCGGCATGACCAATATCCGCGACGTAATACCATTTGCCCGTACGCCTAAAAATGCTGAGTTTTAGATGCGGGGCTAATTTGCTTTGGACACCCGCGCAAAACGGTATGTGGGGTTTATGATACTTGGCGTATTTTACCTTGCAAACAGTCGTTGCTATTTACGGGCTACCGCTCCCGGATCGTAGGCATAGGCCACCGAGAATGACTCGTGCAGAAGCTGGGGTGCCAATTTGCCCACAGCCAAATCGGTGCCTTGAGGCGTGGGCTCGCATAGGGTGTATGCACGCCCACGATACAGCACTGCCTGCCCCACGGGATGCGCAAAATGAACGGCAATGGTAACATGGGTAGGAAACTGTACCGTTATCATGGGTAAGTTGTACACCTCTTTTACCAGATAGAAAAAAAGTGCGGCACGGTCATCGCAATCGCTGGAAGCGGACAACAGGGTTTCCTCGGGCGCCATCCGTTTTTCTTTGCCAAAATTGTTTTGGTCGGTTTCGTAGGCAAAAGCATACCGCGTAAAATTCATAATGTATTCCACACCCGCTTCCTGCGTCATGCTACCGGTTATTTTTTCAATAAGCGGAATCAGGCTTTTGTAGGTAAGGCTACTCATTGGAATATTGAAGTAGTTCTCGAAGTTTACCCCTGGATAGTTGGTAAAAATGTTCTTGATTTCGTAGTTAACCCAAACTTTAAACCGCCACTCGTCGTTTTTATGGGTAAATCCAATTTCTTTTTCAGTGTAAACCGATGGTGTAAATGCGGGTAAACGGGTAATGGCGTATGAAAACGGCAATGTGTTTTTTTGACCAGCCAAATTTAAGCTGTAAAGTGTAGCACCCGGCACCGGTCGGTCGGCTCTTGCAAAATCGTGTACATTAAGGCATACGTACTGGCGGTTGTTTTTTATGTAGGTTGGCACATCAAAAACCTCGCTACTGCTCTGCACGTAAAGTAGCAACTGGTTGTTGTAAATGTTTACTGCTGCATCATACCCCGAGTGCATAAGCAATGCCCATTTGTAAAGGGTGTATCGGTTAAAGTTGGCGCTTTTAGGGGCCAAAGTATTCGCTGCCTTTCTCAAAAGTTGGTAATAAAGCCAATCGTCGAGCTGTTTTTGGGCTTTATAGGTCAACAGACCGTCCATAAATGTCGAAAAATTGCCCTGCATGATTTGGGTGTGAAACGCAGCCACGGCGGTGGGCGTCAGTGCCTCATCAAAGGGTACTATAATACTGGCATCAAGCGGTAAAACGACCGTATCGCCCCAAAACTCGAAGCGCACATCGGCGTTAACCGGCCGGGCATGCCCGCCAAGCACCATAAAAATGGCGGCAAAAAAGCAGTATGTGCGAAGCGTTTTTTCCAAAGTTCATAATAAGTTAACAATCGAATATACATACAAATCACTTTTTAGCGTAAAGAATTTTTTTTGATCCTGAATTTCGGTATGTTTTATTCAGTTTATGCCGTGCAGCTATGGGTTGGTGTATCTGTTTTCTATAACAATTAGTAGGTACACAGTTAAGAAATTGGAAGAAATGGTGCAATGGGTCTAATTTTACCCGAATATTCAACGCTGTTATGACATCTTTACGGAAAACTTTGGCCCTGCCTACCTGTGTTAAAGGCATTTTGTTGTTATTGTTGTTTGGTTGTGGCGAGCAAACTGCCAAGGGCCAACCGGGCGCGCCTGTGGAAACCAAATTGGCCAATACCAACTACCCACCGGCGTTTGCAGGCCAAACCCGCATAAAAGGTATTGCCACCACCACGCCCTACAAAGTAGAAAAAATAGCATCGAACATGGGCAGACCTTGGGCAGTGGTGCCTTTGCCCGATGGGCGCCTGCTGGTAACCGATATAAAGGAAGGTACCATGAAGATTTACGATATAAACGGTACCCAGCTAAAAAAGATAACCGGCCTACCACCTGTGGTAGCCAAAGGCCAAGGCGGCCTGCTCGATGTGGCTCCCGACCCCAATTTCGATAGCAACCGGCTGCTATACTGGTCATTTGCGCACCAGGTGGGCGATAGCAACCTTATGGCCGTGGCTAAGGGCCGCCTAAGCGCCGATGAAACCACCATTGAAAATCCCAGCATTATTTTTACCGCCACCCCCAAGTTGAAAAGCAACCTGCATTTTGGCAGCCGTTTAATGTTTGATAAAAGCGGATACCTTTTTGTAACCAGCGGCGAAAGATCGAATTTAGACGGAAGGGTACAGGCGCCGCTGCTACAATCGGGCTTGGGCAAAGTTTTTAGAATAACCACAGATGGCAAGCCTGCACCCGGTAATCCATTTATAAACCAAGCCAATGCCATGCCCGAAATTTGGAGTTATGGCCACCGCAACCCACAAAGTTTGGATATGCACCCGCAAACAGGCGACCTTTGGGAGGCTGAATTTGGGCCTCGCGGTGGCGACGAACTGAACCTAATAAAACCAGGCAAAAATTATGGCTGGCCCACCATAACGTACGGCATCGAATACGGCGGAAAGAAAATAGGTGATAGCATTCAGCAGAAAGATGGGCTTGAGCAACCGGTGTATTATTGGGATCCGGTACTATCGCCCAGCGGCATGAGTTTCTATGGCGGCAATGCCATACCCGAATGGAAGAACAATCTTTTTATTGGTGGACTAAGCAGCATGCACATAGCGCGGCTGCAAATTGAAAACCAGCGGGTGGTGGGCGAAGAGCGCCTGCTGAGCGATAAGCAAGAACGCTTTAGGGATGTGGCTTATTTTAACGGCATGTTGTTTGCTGTAACCGACAATGGCAACATGTACAAAATAAGCAAGCAATAAGGCTTTCACATTAAGTAAATCACAGGTGAATGAAGATGCGTGCTTTCTGATTCATTGTGATTCTAATCGTAAATGACGGTTTAGCCGAGTTGTGGGTTTTACATCGCTATGATATGGCGCAAATCAAATTTGGCATATGCAAATTGTCGATTGCTGTCTAACAAAAGCAGCCACGCAAAAATTCAACATCCGTAAAGAGAATAGCTTTTAGTCAGATTGGTGTGGTCAAATGCATGCATCTACTATACATGGGGTAATGCAAAAACTATTTTATATGCATAGTGTTTTTTACTTCGGATGTTAAGTTAGTGGGGAGTTGCTTGGGGCACAATCCACAAAAAAAAATGGTGGACAGATATCTTATAAATAGCCCTAAGTTTTTTCACAAAGTTAACATTACATTAATAATCGGCAAATATTCTATTCTTATTGGACATGCGTGGCCAACTGCCCCGCTTAAAGATTACCTTTATAATTGCGAAAGCGATATTTATGACGTGTAGTAGAAATTTTTTATGTGCGGTGCTAACAATATTTTGCCAACAAATGGCAATGGCCCAGCTACCTACAAGCATTTGCAGTCCTTCTGGCGGCAAACGCGCCGACATTATTAGCGTGGCTACCGCTTACAGAGCGCCAGGTGGTTTAGCACCAACTTTTGCCATACCTCCCAATGCTACAACAGCGTTGGTAACCGTTTCGAGCCATTCAAGTGTGGTAACAAGTCCGTCGGTTGGGGTAAACTTGGGCGACGAAGACTTTATAACCATTAGTGCAGTGGTAAGCTTACCAACAGCTAGTTCATCAGGCTTCTTGAATTATGCGCAAAATACTTTTATAAATGCATCAGGTACTAACGTGTATTCCTGGATAAATCTTCCAGCTAATACAAACGCCTCCACGCAAATTTCGGTGGGTCAGTCGTCACCTACCTTGCTAAATGATGTTAGGTTCAGCGTGTCGGGTTCTACGCTTACCATTACCGAAGCAAGTAGTGTAATTCACTCTACTTACATGGTAGAATTTACCCGATCTACAACCAACTCGTTGCTCGAAAATGGTTTTGCTAGGGCTGTAATGTCCTCCGCATTAGCCAGTACTAGCACGCCCATACCCGCAGGAACGAACTTGATAGTGATAAGTAACAAGGGAACAATAAACAAAACCAACTATATAACTGCAGGAGGAACGAGTGAAGGGTATTCAGATTCGCGTTTTGTAATTGATTTAGACGCGGGCCTTACTAATGGATTTGTAACCGTTAGCAACGGTGCTAACGCCGCCTTCCGATCTACCTATCGGCTTGCAAATCACCCTGCCACAAGCACTACTCCTTTTTTATCGTCGGGCAATGCCTTTGGCGACTTGGCCTCTAAGAGTACCACATCATCAGCTTCAACTAGTGATATCGGTATTTCAAACCCGGCAATTTATGTGTCGGGTAGCAATTTGGTTATAGATAGAGACTTGGCTTACAGAACCGATTTTGACGACGTGTATGTGATTGAGTTTTATAGACGAACTGGGCTTGGCATGAGTGTAGAGTTCATTGAAACCCAAAGCAGGTTTATACCTGTTGGGCAAGGAACATTTAATGGCACTGGCAGCGTGTTGAACATACCTGGCGGTGCGGAGTACATTATTTTGAGACAGGCTGGCAATGCCAATAATCAGGACTCGGTCAATAACGAAAACAGTCTGGCTGCCTACGTTGTTATTGATTTAAAAAACGAACAAGCATCGGGGTACTTTTATCAACAAGTTGGATTTCAAAATGCTGCTGCTTCGCCTACACCTGCTAACAGCATACGAAGAGATGACAACTACGCCTTTCGAAATTTGCCACTCAATGGCACTAGTTCCCGAGACCCCATTTATTCGGGCGGTTTTTATAGCATCCCGGCAGCTAATCCTACCACTCCTTATGATTTAAGGTTTACACTTTCTGCAAACAAATCGCAACTTACCGTAACCAATGCTTTTGGGTTGGTACCCCTTCAATATCAGCTCTTAACAAATGCCGACTTTTTTGGGTCGCGGCCAGACTATGCTTTTACCACCAATGTATCATCAGACATTACTTATGCCAATAACGGCTTTTGTGGTCAGGTGGCCATTACGGCGCGGCTTTGCAACCCAGGTTCGGGCAACAGTTCGGGCGGCGTCCCGATTTCTTTCTATAGTAAAAACCCTACGACCGACGGTACCGCTAGGCTGCTTGCAATAAGCCCGCACGGCACGCCTTTGCCGCAAGGCACCTGTAGTGATTTTGTCTTCAACCTTGACTTAAAGGCGCTTTCTATTGCCAACCCCAACATCGAGATATTTGCCATTGCTAACGATAACGGATCTTTTGTGGCGGGTGGCGTGGGAAGCACCGTTGGTACGCCATTTGCGTTAGCATCGTTAAGTACACAAACCAGCCAGTTTAGAGAGTGCGACTACACCAATAATCTGGTAAATTTTACAATTACCGGTGTTATGCCATGCTCCAATGGAATTGTAAGGCGCGACCCCAATGGCCTTACAAATAATCAAATTGATGGTACCCCAATCGGCAATCCGAGCTCGCAGCAGTTGTACGTCAATGTGCTTGATGCGTCGAACATCGTAAGATTTGTTTCGCCAGTTAATGTTGCAACGGGCGCTTTTGATGCACAGCCCAATGGCCCAGGCAATTTTGTTTTCCAACTCTCTACCACGCAAGGCACGGTAGGGGCGGCGGCGCCAGCAAAAACACTCCCACCTAGATGGGTAAATGTTGGCGAAAATAGCACCACGGGGTCAGGAAGCGACATGCTTTCAAATGGCCTGCTGCCGGTAACAGGGCTTACAACTAGTTCAATACTTAGCACGTTATTGGGTATTCAACAAGTGCCAAACACCACAAACCACATTGGCGAAGGGTTTGTAAACCCGGGCGGCTCACTCACGGTAAATGTGCCTACGCCCTCGTTTAAAGCCAGCGACCCCGAAGATGGTACTTACACGCTTAATCTTATGGGGCGGAAAGTGACCATTTTTCCCGCTGTTGGGGGCGGTGTATATTATGATGGCACCCTCATTACCACGGCAACTACAATACCTGTTTTTGATAATAATTTGGTAGATGTGGACCCTGCTGCTTTAGGAAGCACCAGCATGAGTTTTCAATTTGCAGTGTGGGATAATGCAGATTTTCAGGATCCTACACCAGCTACGATATCTCTGGGTTTCAACGGTGTAATTTTACCCGCCACCGGGTTTGTTGCCAGGGGCTATTTCAACAATAACGTACCCGTGGTTGCCTTTACCACGCTTACTGAAATAAACACCCGCCAGTTTGTAATTGAGCGAAGTGCACACGGTGTGGCATTTAAGGCAATTGGATACCTGCAAGCGGCTGGTAATAGCCAGCAAAGGCGCAAATATTTCTTTGAAGATAATGCTGGCTACAGCGGCCTAAGCTACTACCGCGTAAGGCTCGATGATATGGATGGCAAGAAATCTTACAGTAATACAGTGATGTTGAATAGTAAGATTGCCGTGCCACCAGCAGTACAGCTGTGGCCCAATCCTGCTCAAAAAACTGTAAGTTTATCCATTCACCAAAAAGGTAGTTTCCAAGTACTCATTTATAATTCAGTTGGGGTGTTAACCGTGTCTAAACAAATTAAGGCTAACGCGCCGGGGGCCACCACTACCATTGAGAGAAATAGCCTGCCTGCCGGCACTTATTTGGTAAAAGTTATTGATACAAACACCTTGCTATCAACCACTCAAAAAATTACCTTCAATTAAAATTTTCGAATGGCTGTAAACGAATTAGGCAGCAGACTGTCATTTTAAGCATTTTTTTGCGGTAAAAAGCAGCGCGTTTTTCGATAGCATTGGCACCATTGCTCTGCTGCCAATTAATTTTGCATTCAGATTTCTACAGCAAACTTTCTGCAACAATTATGTTTTTCTGCAAACTTGCTGATCGGATTTTTGTGGGTTTACCTGTAAAATGGCTCTGCAATTTTACGGATGGTAAACTTAGAAATGTATATCGGTTTTGGGCGCCTAATTTTTAAAACTCACCGGTATGCAGTTGTGACATGGTATGCAGACTCTCCCAAATGGTTTTGATAGTTGAGCCAAGCCGAACGAACGGCTATGATGACCCACCTTGACGCAAATTGACTTTTAGGATTGTAACGTTAGCCCTTTAGCTAATTCCCCAATGCATCTATAGCCGCCGCAAGCTTATGGTCTTTTGCAGTTACCACATTACCCGTGTCGTGGGTGCTTAACCATATTTCCACCTTGTTCCATACATTGCTCCAATAAGGATGGTGTCCTTGTCGCTCTGCTTCAATGGCCACACGGGTCATAAAGCCAAATGCGGCGCTAAAGTCTTTAAATTCAAAGCACCTGTACAGCTTGTTATCTACTTCTTGCCACATATATTTTTGTTTTAAATGAACGTTTGAATGCTTTTTGCACCAAAGCTGCTTGCTGCGTTGTGCAAAATGATTCTATTGCATTTAAAGATAGCCACTATTGGTGTATGGGGCAAATGTATTATGTCACTGTTGCAAAATTATAACATTGTGTTTCAGGTACGGCTGGTTGCGGCGGCGTAGCGGTTACCCTACTCGGTTGGTTTGTTTGAATCTGGTGGTTTGCCAGTAATGGTTATTGGTGTGTTCCCAAATCTTACGCAGGAAGGGCCAGCTTTGACTCCAGCTGGATCACATGTTTATAGAAAACGATCACCAATAGGTTCCTGCGACCCAGCGAGGTTGAATATTGCATCTAAAAGTCTAAGGCAGTGTATGCAACTCCCGTGGTGGGGCCTCGATTTCATTTAAAGGTTCCTGAGTTTATATGCAAGCCCGCTGCGGTAGGTAGTAATTAATTTGTACCATCATGTAATAAATACTTGGTGTGCCAAGGGTCAAATTGAAAGACAGCTGCAGATGTTGACCTCGGATAGGTTTTTTTTGGTACCAAGGCGAACAAGAGTTTTTGGCGAACTATGTTCTGCGAGGGACGGCGATAACTACAGCACCAAGTGTTTTTTGCGAATTATTTTTTCGGCATCTACCTGTATGGCCACCTGGACTTTTTCAATTGTTTTTAGCTCTTCCACCAGCAAACTCACCAAGTTAAAAATAGGCCGGTCTGTTTTTAGCATCCAAATAAAATCAAAATGCCTAAGCTCTGGCAATAGGTACTCGCCGCGCTGCTGGTTGGTGTAAATAATGTGCTGCATGGCAAACCGCAACTCTTGGCACATAAACACGGGATAGCTAAATGAGCTGCCTTTTTTGGTAAGGTTTATATCGCTGGCGGGTTGGTACTCAAAATTGTACTGGCAGCGGTTGTTAATTTGCCATACCATGCGGTGGGGTTCTAGCGGGCACTGTATGCCAATGAGGCTGGCATCCTCAAAGTATTCTTGTGCCAAAAGGCTATTGTTGATGGTGAGTTTAGCCAAAACTTGCAGTTTAGTAGAGGTTTTTTTTAAAATGTAAGTGGCAACTCTTTTAGATCGCTGCCGCGCTTTATGGTTACCGTAGTTGCTTGGCCCTTTTCAAACCGGTTAAGCGCCTGCATGTAGGTTTCCACGCTGTTTACTAGAAATTCGCCCAATTGAACAATGATGTCGCCTGTTTGCAGCCCTGCTTTTTGCGCCGCTCTGCCTTCAATTATGCCATCGGCCCGCACGCCGGTACCTGCGTAGGTGTAGTCGGGCATTATGCCCATGCTTACCTTAAACCGGCCTGTGCCCATGCTTTGCTCCCGGGTTTTTGTAAATACCAAATTGCTTTGTTGGGCGGGTATGCCTCTCACAATCTGCTCAATGTAGTTTACGATTTGGGCTTGGCCTTTGTAGTTAAGCAGCTGGGCATCATCGCTTGGTTTGTGGTAGTCGGTGTGCAAGCCGGTAAAGAAAAAAAGCACGGGAATATTTTTGCGGTAAAACGAGGTGTGATCACTTGGTCCGGTACCACTGCTGTCAATTTTAAACACAAATTCGGGGTGGGCTGCGGTATTCATGAGGGTGGGCCAGGCAGGCGCCGTGCCCACGCCGCCTACGGTGAGTACGCGGGTGCTGTCATTCAAGCGGCCCACCATATCCATATTTATCATGGCCAGCATTGTGCTAGTGGGTACTGGGCTGTGGTCGGCAAAATGCTTGCTGCCAAATAGGCCAAGTTCTTCGCCACTAAAATGCACCAATAAAATGTTGATACCGGCTACAGGCTGTGTCTTTAAGATACGTGCAAGCTCTAAGAGGGCTGCAGTGCCGCTGGCGTTGTCGTCGGCACCGTTGTGTATGGCTGGCGCGCCGGTGTGGCGGCTGTTTTCATCTTCGCCATAGCCCAAATGGTCGAAGTGCGCTCCCAAAACAACAGTTTTTTCGGCACCGTTGTCTATATAGGCAGCCACATTATAACCGGTACGTTGTTTTGTTTCAACCGTTACTTGGGCAACTACATACAATAGCTCATGCGCAACACTGGCCTCGCTTAAATAGGCTTTGTTTTTTACATATATCACAGGTATTGATACCGGCTGAACACGATCGTTTTTGTTAAAGGCTAAACTATCGGCCACCGTGCCTGAATTGTATAGCAATAAGGCGGTGGCACCTTTAGCAGCAGCTTTTTTGGCTACCAATTTTAAATGCTCCTCCAGCAAAAAATGCGGGTTTTGGGCATTGGCGTCTATGTCTTCCTTTACATCGTGCCACCAAGGGTTGCCGCCCTCATTTAGGGCCAGCGCCGTTTGTTTATCAATGGCGCCGTTGGCACTCCACACCATGGGGAAAAAATCGCTCCCAATTTTTAGCTTTTGCTGGTTAATCATAAGGGTAGATGACCCCCATGACTTGCCTTCATTTACTTCGAAGGGTAAAAAATAGCCGCCCTTAGTGCTGGCCGGCGGAATACCGAGCGCCTCGTATTGGCTTTTAAGGTAGGCAATGGCTTTTTGCTCGCCAGCAGTGCCGGTGCGTCTTCCCTCCAAGCTATCAGCAGCTAATATGCCCACGTGCTTTTGCAAGTTTTGCACCAGCATATCCATGCTGTTTTGGGCAGCGCGGGCTTTGGCCTTGCGCTTTTGGCCACTGGCCGGTTCAAAAAACCCCGTGCAAAACGTTAGCAGCAGTAACCCCGCAACCCGGGCAATGCTGTTGTACTTATGGAAGAAGCTCATACGCTAAAAAGTTGAGGGCGAAATTAAACCATCCGCCAACACGCTGTGCGCTGTGCGCAAGCATCAGTAAAACGCTTCTTGGCGGGCCATATTTTGCGAAGCCGAACCTTTGCCACTGCTAACGTGGTTTATAACCTTTGATTATATTGCGTTTAACTACTTTTGTACAATGCGGGCATGGGTTTTCTGTTTTTGGGCATTCATTTTTGGGCCTGCTGTGCAGGTGGCACAGGCGCATCCGGTGGTTTTAAAAGGCCTGGTGAGAGATGCACATAGCGAAGAGCCTATTCCTTACGCTTCGGTGGCGTTGTGGCCGGGCACCAGAGGCGTTGTAACCGACTCGTTAGGTCTTTTCAAGCTTAATGTGCAGGGCACAAATGCCGATTCGGTAGTAATTACCTATGTGGGCTATAGCCGCAAATCCATTCCCGTTTCGGCCTTTTTAGACAGCGGCGTTTTAAACATAAACCTCGAAAGAGCCGTAAGCAAAACCGTATTTGTAAAAACAAAGGCCAACTGGGGCCTTATTTTGTGGCGCAAGGTGGTACGCAAAAAGTTGCAAAACGATAAAAGCCGCTTTGCCAGCTACAGCTACGAAATACACAATAAACTTGAGCTGGACCTAAACCGCGTAAACAAGGAAAAGCTGGCCGAGATGCGGCTGATGAAGAACTTTTCTTTCATCTTAAACAATATTGATACTACAGAGGGATCACCCATACTACCCGTTTTTTTAACCGAAACCCTAAGTGATTACTACTATCAGCGCAAGCCCTTGCGGCGCCGAGAAGTGATAAAAGCCAGCAAAACCAATGGTATAAACAATGAAAGTGTAACAAAGAACCTAGGCAACATGTATCAGAACGTAAACGTGTATGCCAATTTTATACCAGTGTTCGATAAACAGTTTATTAGCCCTTTAAGCGATAATGGTGATGCTTTTTACAACTACGGCGTGCCCGATACCATTGTAGAAAATGGTCGTCGGTTTTTTCACTGGACGTTTACCGCTAAGCGCAAAGGCGAAAGCACCTTTGAGGGTGATGCCTGGGTACACGATAGCACTTTTGCCATACAGCGTATTCAACTGCGCCTTACCGGAAACTCACCGGTAAACTTTGTAGAAAACTTGAGCATTTATCAGGATTTTAGACAATTGAACGACTCCCTGTGGTTTCTTTCTAAGGACAAGTTTATTGCCGATATATTCCCCATAGGAAAAGAGAAGTTTGGCATGAAGGGGCGTAAAACCACTACCTATAGAAACGTAGAAATAAATACCCCCAACATAACAGAGCAGCTGGCAAAAAATAAGCTGAGCGAAGAAGTGGTGGTGCTGCCAAATGCCGAAGAAAAAACCGACTCGTTTTGGACCAGTAAACGCCATGAAGTGCTTAACAAGAATGAAGCGTCGGTGTACAAAATGATAGACACCTTGCAGCAAATGCCCCTGTTTAAAAAATATACCAACACAGTTACTTTTTTAACCACTGGCTACAAACCCATTGGCAACTACGAAATTGGTCCCTGGTTCAACTGGATTTCGGCTAATGCCTGGGAGGGTTTTAGAGCGCGGTTTGATTTGGGTACTACGCCGGGCTTTAATAAAAAAATGTATTTGCACGGGTATTTGGCATATGGCTTTGGCGATAAAAAGTTTAAGGGCAAGGCCGAGGCGTACTATTTCATGAAAAAAAATCCGCGGCAATATGTGCACGGCACCTACCTCAACGATTTGGACAACGGCCAAAACTACTACGACGAAGTAAGTCTGGATAATATTTTTAGCCTGGCCATACGCAAGCAGGGCATCCCCATCAAGTTTATGAAAGTAGAAATGCAGGAGTTGGAATATTTTAACAGTACTGCAAATGGGCTTTCGGCAAAGATTGAGGTGCGCCGAAAATTGTTTACGCCCCTGCAAAACCTGCCCTCCAGAGACTTTTTTGTAAAAGGCGGCACCATCAACAATTTTGAAACCTCTTTGCGGTTTCGGTTTGCATATTTAGAGCGTTTTTTAGATGGTAACTTTTTTCGTACCAGTTTGGGTAGCGAGTTTCCCATTGTTGAACTGCGCTACTCCAAAGGCTGGAATGGTGTAATGGGCAGTTTGTACAATTACAACAAGTTTGATTTTAGAATTAATGACTACCAAAAAATACCGCCGTTGGGTAGCCTGGAGTACAGCGTGTACGGCGGAAAGCTATACGGAACATTGCCTTACATGCTTTTGAATGTGGCACCGGGCAACGAAATATATTATTACAACAAATATGCCTTTAACCTTATGGCTAGGTTTGAGTACATTACCGATCAGTACATAGGTGCTAACATTGAGCACAATATTGGCCCAGGCCTGTTTAAGTACATAGGCATTACCCGAAAGCTAAAGCTACGGCAGTTTTGGAATGCGAAAACGCTGGCTGGCAACCTTACCGATGCCAACCGGCGCTTAAATTTTGTGCCCAACCATCCTTTTAGCGATTTAAGCGGTAAGCTGTACACCGAGGTGGGTACGGGCATCGACAATATTCTGAAAGTATTGCGGTTAGATTTGGTATGGCGCCTAAGCCCGCGGCCATTGCCCGCAGCCCAAGCCAGCCGCTTTGGGGTATTTGGCAGTTTTAGGGTGGCCTTTTAGTGCATGGCTTTGTATAAGCTTGGTTAAATTAGCCTGCCTTTCACAATAGCGTTGTACTTTTACATTCCTAAAAATTAAACTAAACCTCTTGTTATGGCACTATTAGATTTTAAATCGGGTAATCCCACGCTTAGCGAAAAGTCGTTTCAATCTGTTTCTTACTCCGGCACCGAGGCCATGACCGCCCGTGGCGCTATGAACAAACTTGGTTTTATGCTGCTGCTGGTAATGGCCGGTGCATTTTACACCTGGCAGGCATTTTACAAAGGGCAAAATACCATGCCATTTTTACTGGTTGGCGGCTTGGGCGGCTTTGTGGTGGCTATGGTAATCATCTTTAAAAAAGAATGGAGTCCCTATTTGGCACCCGCCTACGCATTGCTCGAAGGGTTGTTTATTGGCGCCATTTCGGCCACTTACAACTTTGCTTTTGCCGAACGCATGCCCAACATCATTACCAACGCAGTTGGTCTTACGGTGGGTACGGCTTTGGCCATGTACTTGCTGTACAACTTCAAGGTAATTAAGGTAACTGAGCGGTTTAAGTCTATAATTTTTACCGCCACGGCGGGCATCGCCATCTTTTACCTTATTACCTGGGTGCTGCGCATGTTTAATGTGCCAGTAGCTTTTATGCATGATAGCAGTGCTTTGGGCATTGGCATTAGCCTTTTTGTGGTATCCATTGCTGCACTTAACCTTATTTTAGACTTCGATATGATAGAGCAGGGGGCTGCACAGGGTGCGCCCAAGTATATGGAGTGGTTCGGCGCATTTGGATTGTTGGTAACGCTGGTATGGTTGTATTTGGAAATGTTGCGTTTGCTGAGCCGTTTTAGCAGCCGCGACTAAAAAGGTAACATAAGGGCTTAAAAAAAGCGACCACCTCAAATTGAGAGATGGTCGCTTTTTAATTTTGTCATGCAGTTGATTGCCTATTGCATTCTAATTGGTCCGCCCTGCCGCATGCCGTTTCCAAGGCTGCGCATCTGCTCCATCTGCATTTTGCGCAATTCTTCGCGGGTAATTTTTTTTCCTGCTGTAGGCGGTTCAATTTTATTATTTCCCAACGGGCTTAGGCTAATTGGCGTGTACACCATCCATCCATTGTCAATATCCACCTTTAAAATAAGACCGGGTAATCCATAGAAGTTTTCAGGGCCGCCTTGGCTTTCAATACCCTCGGCAAACCAAGCCACCACGGTATTGTACGTAGCTTTTGGTGCTGCAACCGTGCTATCCTTTTTCTGCGTGCCGTCGGCACCTATAGTAACCGATCTAATGCCCATACGTTGGGGGGCTAAAATGCTGGTGGTGGCTTTGGTGCACAAATACCCGGCAATGGTCATGGTGTCGGCTTCCAGTTTCCATTTAATGGGCTTTAACGTATCATCAACAAGGTATTTCTTTGGGCCCAGTTCTTGGCTGGTTACCGTCAGCAGATTGGTGTAGTTGCGGTAAGTTTCGGCATCGCCCCCCATTCCCCCCATCCTAAAACTAAAGCGAGGTCCATCCGACCCGGCTGTGGGCAACTCGGGTTCTTCTTCTTTTACCCGCCTAAATAGCGATGAGGTTTCGTTATACAACAGCTCCATTTTGCTAATCTGAAACTCGGGAATCATGGCTTTCATTTGCTCTGCCTCGGGTGGCAGGCGCAGGTGCACATTTGTTTTACGCTCATATACTACCACACCGGGTTTTGATTGCGCCGAGGCTTGCCATGCACAGGCGGCCATTAGGCCCATCACCATCAAAGATTTTTTCATTTGCTCTAAATTTAAAAAGACGAAAGAAGTAGCTTTTATTATACAAAACTAACGTTGTGAGCAATAGCTAACCGTTAATCCAACTTGTAAAAGGGTTAATTAAGGTTAATGATGAAACTGCTAAGCGTGCTACTCGCCTATTTTTACCACTTAGAATTTAGAATGAATACACTGATGAAAACAAAGTCCCATACTGCAAGTCTTTTGATGGTACTAAGCATGGTTGTACTGATTTTGTTTCAGGCATATTGGCTCCGGCAACTCTATGTGGAGGAGCGGCTTAGTTTACACCGCGAAGCCAGTGTGCTGCTACGCGAAACCATGTTTGCCGAGCAGTTTAGGCATTTTTATGTTGATACCAGTTTGAAGCAAACGCGACTTGGCGGGCCAAGTAGCGGTGACACGGTTTCTTTTTCAACCCAAGGCACCATTACCGTATTGCGAAAGCGGGACTCCAGTGCGGACGCTAACGGCCTTGTACCGGCTGCGCCATCTCAACTGCTGGTTTTAGCAGATACTACCGAAAAATTGATGGCTCCTAAGGTGGTGATGGGTCAGCCATTGTTTAAAAAGCGGCATGAGAACAATGCAGATGATGTGGAAGCGCTGCGGGTTATATTTTCGGCCCCGGGAAATGCCATGTCGCTAAAAAGGGTAGATAGTGCTTACCGGGTGGCCCTGGCCGAAGCTGGTATTGGCCTTAATTACACCATAAAAGCCACTGACCTCAAAGACGCTTTGGGCGTTAAACGTCAAAATATGTTTGCTACCATCAGTGTAGCCGGCAAACAGGGGCCCATGCAGATAAACACAGTTGAAGTACAACTGCTCAAACCTGAATGGTTTTTGCTGTCGAAGCTGGCTGTACCCATACTTTTTGTATTGGTAATGACGGGTTTGATATCGTCGGCCTTTTGGCTGTTGCATGCCAACATGCGGGCTCAGCGGCGTATGGCCATGCTCAAAAACGATTTTATGAGCAACATTAGCCACGAGCTAAAAACACCCATTGCAACGGTGGGTGTGGCGCTTGAAGCATTAAAGAGTTTTGATGCGTTGCAAAACCCCGAGCGCACCGCGGAGTACTTAAATATTGGCCGCAAAGAGCTGGACCGACTGGGATTGCTGGTGGATAAAGTGCTGAAAATGAGCCTTTTTGAGCAAAAGCAAATGGCAATGCAGTTTGAGGCTGTGGACCTAAAAACGATGATAGAAGAGGTGCTTACCAGTATGCGGCTGTTGGCAGAAAGGGCCAATGCTACCGTAAGCTTTGAAGCTGTGGGTAGTAATTTTGTAATTGATGGTGATGCAACACACCTCAAAAGCGTGGTGTACAACTTGCTGGACAATGCCTTAAAGTATAGCTTAAATCAACCCCAAATTACCCTTCGGTTGGAGGCCTCGCCACAATTGCTAACGCTAACCGTGGCCGATAGGGGCATTGGCATCCCACTAGCCTATCACAAAAAAGTATTTGAAAAATTTTTTAGGGTGCCCCAAGGCAATACGCATTTGGTAAAAGGATATGGTTTGGGCCTAACCTATGTAGCGGCAGTGCTGCGGCAACACCAGGGGTCCATTGCTGCCGCTGCGCATCCCGATGGGGGTAGCATTTTCACCATTCAAATTAACCGGGGCTCAACTTTTGAAACATGATGTACAAAGTTTTGTATGCCGAAGACGAGGAGTTTTTGGGCAAAATAGTAAAAGAAAGTTTGGAAACCCGTGGCTTTTTGGTGCGCATGGAGGGCAGTGGCGAACACGTGCTAGAGGCATACCGCCAGTTTGAACCCCACATTTGTGTGCTAGATGTAATGCTGCCCCACACCGATGGCTTTGCGCTGGCAGAGGGCATAAGAAAGATGGATAAAAAGATGCCAATTTTGATGTTGACCGCCAAAACCCAAACCGAAGATGTGCTTAAGGGCTTTGGAAGCGGCGCCAATGATTACATGCGGAAGCCATTTAGCTTAGAGGAGTTGATTGTGCGCCTCAAAAACCTACTGGCTGCCCATGATGACGCAGCCACATTGCAGGCCGACACACTTTTGCTGGGTAAGCTGCGCTACAACATACCGCGGCAAGTGCTGAGCGGCGGCGACCAAGAAAAAAAACTGAGTTTTAGAGAGGCGGAGTTGCTGAAGTATCTGCACAGCCACCGCAACCTGGTTATTGATAGGCGCGAACTGCTAAATACACTATGGGGTAATGACAGCTTTTTTAACAGCCGCAACCTGGATGTGTACATCACCAAGCTTAGGGGATATTTAAAAGATGATGCTACCATCGAAATTTTGACCATCAAAGGCATTGGATATCGGTTTGTGAGCGGGTAATGTGTAAGCTGGTGGGCAGCTGAAATATATTGCGGTATTTTCACGCTCTAAAATAAGCTGGCCATGAATCCAAACCTGTTGTTTAATCTGGCCAATGGCGTTGCGTTCATTGGTTGGCTGTTGTTACTCATTTTTCCGTTTCGGCCCTTTACCAACAAGGCCGTGGTAGGTGTGGTGGTTACTTTGCTTTGCGGTGCTTACGCGGCACTGGTGTTTAGCAGCATAAAACCCGCCGATTTTGAAAAGTTTAGTACCCTGGAAGGTGTAACCAGTTTGTTTACAATGCCCAATGCGGTACTGGTGGGATGGCTCCATTATTTGGCTTTTGATTTGGTGGTGGGCGTTTTTATTGCACAAAATGCCGCCAAGCATGGTATTAAACATGCCGTTATTGTGCCCTGCTTGATATTTACGTTTATGCTGGGGCCAGTAGGGTTGCTGCTATATTTGGTGATACGCTGGGCCGTATTGCGGCATTATTTTGCCACCAACTTTTAAATTGGCTCACAAACAATTGCTTTCTTTTCAATGGCATTACACAATCTACCCGGACCAATTGGTATTTTCGACAGTGGATACGGTGGCCTAACCGTTTTTAAAGAAATAGTGGCGCAGTTGCCACAGTACAGCTATGTGTATTTGGGCGATAATGCCCGCGCCCCCTACGGCCCCCGTAGTTTTGACACCGTTTACCAATACACTTGGCAATGTGTGCAGTGGTTTTTTAAGCAAAATTGTCCATTGGTGATTTTGGCTTGCAACACGGCCAGTGCCAAAGCGCTCCGCACCATTCAGCAGTCTAATTTGCCTGCCAGTGCATTTGCCGCCAACCGCGTACTGGGCGTAATTAGACCTACGGCCGAGGTAATTGGGCCATATAGCCAATCGGGCAGTATCGGCATTCTAGGCACAGCTGGCACCGTTAAAAGCCAATCGTATCCCATAGAAATTGCCAAGTTTTGGCCCACCCTGCGTGTGCACCAGCAGGCTTGCCCCATGTGGGTGCCCTTGGTAGAAAACAACGAATGGCAAAACCCCGGCGCCGAATACTTTGTGCAATCGGGTGTTGAGGCTTTGTTGGCGCAAGACAAGCACATAGATACAGTGCTATTGGCCTGCACCCACTACCCCCTGTTGGCAGAAGCGATTGCTAAATATTTGCCACCAAAAACCACGCTGCTTAGCCAGGGAAGCATAGTAGCCCAAAGCTTAGCCGCGTACTTGGTGCGCCACCCGCAAATGGATGCACGCCTAAGCAAAGCCGCCGAGCGGCATTTTTTTACTACCGATGCCGCCGCCGATTTTGACCAGCACGCCAGCATTTTTTACGGTAGGGCCGTAGCAGCTACGCAAATAGTATTGTAAAAAGCAAACCTAAAAGACAGACCCGATGCTAGATTTTTACAGCATAAAAGACGACCAAGCAAAACCAAACTATCCCCAGCAATTAGGACTTGAGTTTGCTGGTGGACTTGACAACAAAATATTTGAGAATTTGCAGAACAAAGTAATTATTGACAGACGGTCTCACTATTATTCAGACTTCAAAAGCTTTTTGCTTAGTCCCCACTAAAGTAATGTGAGCCCTTCTTTCTCACGACCAACCAAGTTACTTATTTATGCCAAATTTGGCTACAACTGTAAATTAAATGGTACATGTAGCCAAAAGTCAATGTCAAATTTGGCTACAACTATAATTTGTGCAGTATTTATAGCCAATTTAGTCTTTGGTGGCATGCTATACTAAGGACAGGTTTAGCTGGTTATTCCATCTTAACCCAAGTTGCAGCCAGCTCATTCAACCCACATTTTGCAGTTGAAACGGAGTTCGGCCTTGCCAAAATCTATTACAAATCCAAACTGCTTCAAACACAGACGCTTGTTTGATTTTTTTTTGACTTCAATTTAGCTCACCAAACCTTCAGCCAAAAAATCGGTTCAAACACCAGTCTTTATTGCATTTGGCCACGGCTTATTTATTTTTTTGGTGTGGGCCAACTTCGTTTGAACTTTTCATAACGAAGTCAACTGTAAAATCTTGGTTAAAATGTGCTTTCTCTCAAAATGTAAAATCTCCGAGCAGGGTGATAAAGCCTCTTGCTTTCTGTGATTGCACAATATTACCCAGCGCAGCCTACAATTTACACCCAATGCATATACGATTTAATGTTTGCGAAAACCATTAACCCTTCCAATCGGGCAATCGCCCCGGTGTGTAAGGTGCGCCTGCCTTTTCGAGTTGTTGTTCAACCAGCTCCAATTCAGCGGCTAGTGCCTTTACCGCTGCATGAACGGGTCCAAATTTTGTGGCAGCCTGTTGGTACGCCTGCTCAAGGTTGCCATTGGGGCCAGCGGTGGTATTCCACAGCGAGTACGCAATACCATTGATGAGGCCATTAATGCCGGGGAGCGCTTCAAACTCGCGGCGGCTGCGGGTGGCATCTCCGTTCATAGCAATACCCACGGTTAGCATACGGCGTTCGATGTCGTATAATTTTTTAGAAAGTTCAGCGGTGTTGGCTGTTCCGGTGCGCACAATAGCCTCTTTTGCATACCTTATTCGGTTATTCATTTCGCCTGTAAAGGCAGATGTTCCCGTTACCGCCCGCTGTAGTTCTGCCACCTTTTTGTTGAAGGCAAGCAGTGCAGCCCTGTCGTTTGCCGGCAATGAGGC
>RDXD01000216.1 GCA_004292575.1 Bacteroidota bacterium | reverse complement strand
GTGATGCAAATATATGCTTAGGTACACCCAAAACATACAGCTATACACCTACAGGCGCGAATACTTCGCTTTGGAGCGTTACGGCAGGTTCGGGGACAGCCACGATAGTAGGCGCAAATAACGGAACGTCTGTATCTATAAGTGGAGCAACTACAGGCGATATAAATGTATGCGTTACAGAAACTGATGCGAATGGTTGTTCGCGCCAACATTGCAGAAATATTACTATCAATGCCTTGCCTGCCACGCAGACTATCACAGGAAATTCTCCAGTGTGTATCAATACTTCTCAAACTTACAGCGTTACGCCTACAGGTTTGAACACATATACTATAGCTATCACAGGCGGAAATGCGACTGTTACAAGTTCAGCAACCAATAGCATTACAACTACCTTCCAGCAAACAGGTACGGCTGACGTGTGTGTTACAGAAACAAACCCCGCCACAAGTTGCGTAAGGACGTATTGCAAAACTATCACGATAAATGCCTTGCCTACTGCGCAAGCTATCACAGGAACGACTTCAGTGTGTTTGAATAGCACACAAACCTACAACATAGGCGGTTCAGGTACTTTTGCTTGGGCTATCACAGGTGCAACAGCTACCCCAAGTTCAGGGACAGGCAATAGCTTCTCTACAGTTTGGGGAAGTGTTGGCAATGGGATTATCACGTGGACAGAAACAGATGCGAACAGTTGCGCTCGCATAAATACGCAAACTATCACAATCAATGACTTGCCTACCGCCAAAACCCTTACAGGAGATGCGAATATTTGTTTAGGCACACCCAAAACTTACAGTTACACACCTACAGGTGCGAATACTTCGAATTGGGATATTACGGCTGTGACAGGGACAGCTACTATAGTGGGCGCTAACAACGGCACGTCTGTATCTATAGATGGAGCTACAGCAGGAGATGTGAATGTATGCGTTACAGAAACTGATGCCAATGGTTGCACACGCCAACATTGCAGAACTATCACTATCAATGCCTTGCCTGCCACACAGACTATAGCAGGAAATTCTCCAGTTTGTATCAATACTTCTCAAACTTATAGTGTTTCGATAGTAGGCGCAAATACCTATTCTATAGCTATCACTGGTGGAAATGCGACTGTTACAAGTGCTACAAGCAACACCATTACAACTACTTTCCAACAAGCAGGTACGGCTGATGTGTGTATTACAGAAACAAACCCAGCTACGACTTGCGTGAGGACGTATTGCAGAACTATCACTATCAATGCCTTGCCTACCGCCCAGACTATCACTGGAGCAAGCAATGTCTGTGCAGGAACTTCTCAAACTTATAATATCACAGGTTCTGGAAGTTATGCTTGGAGCATAGCAGGTGCAGGCATTACAGCTACACCATCTTCAGGAACAGGAAATTCGCTTACTTCTACACTTTCAGGCAATGGCACTGCGACTATCACGTGGATAGAAACAGACGCGAACAGTTGCGCTACTACCAATACCTTCAATGCAACGGTTCACCCCTTGCCTATTGCGCCTACTTTCGCACCACTTACAGCGACTTGTTCAGGAAGCACTGTAACCTATACAGCTACAGGCGGTTCGGGTACGTTTGAGTGGGAATTTACGAATGTGGATAATACCGTATCTACCCAAACAGGCGCAACGGCTACTTTCACTTGGGGAACTACCGCTACTTCGGTGGGCAGGCAAGTCCGCATGAGAGAAATAAGCATCGCACCCGCAAATTGCCAAAGTCCTTACTTTACCCAAAACATCACAATCAATCCCCTGCCTACCAAACAGACCATTACAGGGGAAACTGCAGTCTGTGTAGGCGAAATAGAAAGCTACAGTATTCCAAACACTGTAGGAAGCACCTACACTTGGAAAGCTGGCACTACGACTGTAGGCACAGGCAATCCTGCAAACATTACTTGGGCTACAGCAGGCACTTTCACGCTTACTGTAGAAGAAACAAATGCAAACGGCTGTAAACAAACGCATGACATTCCTTTTACTGTCATAGTAACGCCCTTGCCTACGCCTATCATCACAGGCACAAATGCAGGCATTTGTGCGAATACTACACACACTTATACAGTGGCAGTAATCAATAATACCAATACGCATACTTGGACTGTTACGAATGGTACTATCAATTCGGGACAAGGCACTGCAAGCATCAGTGTAACGTGGGACAATGTAGCTACAGGCACGATAAGCGTGGTAGAAACTACTCCCGCAACCGCAAGTTGTGCAGGCACTTCGCCTTTATTTACAGTGAATATGTCTGTAGCACCCCTACAGCCTGATATAGCTGGTACAACCGTAACAGGCAATACAGGCGCGGTTTGCGAAAATTCAACGCATACTTACAATGCAACAGCACCCGTAAGTGGTACAGATACTTATACGTGGGAAGTTACGGGTGGACAGATAGATGGTACATTGGCTACTAAATCTGGTGTTGGCTTAGGTAATGTCAGTGTTACATGGGGAAGTGCTGGAGCTGGCACGTTGAAACTTAGACGTATCTCTCCTGCCCCCGCCAATTGTAGCTCTACAGATGACCTTGTGAATATCACGATAAATGCCTTGCCTGCCACGCCTACTTTTGCACCACTTACCGCGACTTGTTCGGGAAGCACTGTTACATATACAGTTACAGGTGGTTCAGGCACTTTTGAGTGGGAATTTACGAATGTGGACAATACTGTTACAAATCAAACAGGCAATACTGTAAACTATACTTGGGGAACTACCGCTACAGCAGTGAGCAGGCAAGTGCGCGTGAGGGAGGTAAGTTTAGCCCCTGCAAGTTGTGCAGGAGCGTATTTTACCCAAAATATCACTGTCAATCCAACGCCTATTATCACAAGTATCACACCTATAACAAATACTTGCGGAACTTCTGCCGTAAGCTATACCATAACAGGTACAGGACTTACTGGGGCGACTTTTGATTGGACTGTTACGAATGGTACTCCTGCCATTACTACAAATGGTACAAGTTCGCTTACGATTACTTGGAATGATGTAACGGCACTTACTACAGGTGTGATAAGTGTTGTACCTAAAACAAGTTCTTGCACTGGGACTGCCTTTGTACAGAATATCAATATCAATCCCTTGCCTGCCAACCAAATCGTAACAGGCGCGGCGGTAGTTTGCTTGAATAGTACCGAAGCCTACAGCCTCACAGGAAGCGTATTAAGCAATTATACGTGGGTTGTAACTTCTACTACAGCAGGTATCGCAAGCCCCGCTTCAGGGACAGGCGCGACAGCTTCTATACAATGGCAACAAGTCGGTACGGCTACAGTGGAGTTTGAAGAAACTATTTTGGCTACAGGTTGTAAGAAAAAACATACCCGCGCCATTACCATCAATACTACACCTACTACACCTGTCATCATAGGCGGTACTACAGTTTGCCAAAATGGTTCAAGTACCTTTAGCGTAAGTAATCCCAATAACTATACTGTACTTTGGGAGGCACTCACAGGGGGCGCAATCAATGGCGCGAATAATGGCAATACTGTAACGATAGATTGGACAGGTACAGGCACAGGTAGCCTTCGCCTTACCCTTTCGGCAGGCAGTTGCTCGGCAAATAGTACCCAAACCGTTACGATTATCGCGCCTCCAAATGTGAATTTTACACCTGTATTTACAGAGGTTTGTTTAGGGCAAAATACAACGCATATCGCGCCTGACCCACCTGTGGGACAAGTCTATGAATATACATGGACTACGAATGGAGGCACTATCATAAGTGGTGCAAATGCCAAAACACTTGTAACGCGCTGGAATCTAAATAATGGTACAGAATATGTACGCCTTACTATCAAAGTAGCAGGGACAAATTGTGAAGTTACATCGCCCTTGCCTGCCACGCCTACAGATTTAGGTTTTGTAACAGTGAATCCCTTGCCTGCCCCTGACGTAACAGGCGATTACCTCGTTTGTCCTTCTGAAGTAGTAAATTATACGACTGCGAATGTAGCAGGGCATACGTACATTTGGTCTGTCATCAATGGAACTGCTGTACCTACAGGCAACAATGTAGCCGTAACGTGGAATAGTACCGCAGGGGCAGGCAAGGTCATAGTGATTCAGACCATAACCGCTACAGGTTGTTTGCAATCCGATACGTTGAATGTTACGATTTCGCCCTTGCCTGCCGTGCCTACCTCGCCAGACCGCTCAGTATGTAATCCACCTAAGACAATAGACTTGAATGCAACTTCAGCAGGCGCTACAAACTATACTTGGTATGACACGGCTACAGGAGGTACTACAGTAGCAAGTACGCAGATTTATTCGCCCAATATCACTACAAACATCAGTTTCTGGGTTTCGGCTACCAATGCGGCAGGTTGTGAAAGTGGCAGGAAAGAAGTCAAAATAACTGTCAATCCAGCTTCTACAGACTTGGTTATCACGCCTACACTCGTAAATGCGGACAGTTGTGTGGCTTCGGGAGATTCGCCTTCAGGCAAAATAATCCTTGCTTTGCAGGGAAGTAACGCGCCTTATACTTTTGTTTGGACAAAAGCGGGTGTACCTGCCTTCACTGCCACTACTCAAAATCTGACGGCACTCACACGAGGCGACTACCAAGTTACGATAACAGATGCGGGCGGTTGTACGACTGTAAGCCCTGTTTATACGATTCTTGAGCAGTTGAAACAAATGCAAGATGCAAAAATAATCCATGAGAATGTTACGCTTGCAGACAATCAGCAAATCATCATACCTGCAGGTTTGCAAACTAACCTGAAAGCTCAGGGGACAGATGCTGTAAAATTTGAGTGGAAAGATGCTACAGGTGCAGTCGTAAGTACAAACCAAACTTATACTTTTACGCCTAATCAGGAAGGAGATGCAACTTATACTGTTACTGTAACGAATGACAGAAACTGTAGCATGACAAGGATAGTGCGCGTAAAAGTAGTGAAATTGACAGCAGATGTACCCAACATTTTCACGCCCAACAACGATTCAAGGAACGATAAACTGCAGGTGTATGGAAATGGCATAAAATCTGTTAATT
>RDXD01000215.1 GCA_004292575.1 Bacteroidota bacterium | reverse complement strand
GGCGATAATCAAGGTTATAATTTTAGCACCATTGCGCTCTACCGCCACAAGTTTGCCCGCAAAGGCCGCACCTTTAGCACCGAGCTTCGGGCAGGCCACAACCTCAGCACCGGCAATGGCGGCCAGTTTATCGTCAACAACAACAACACGCCCGTTGGCACCCGTACCGATAGCATTAGGCAAATAAACGATGCCCGCAATGCCGCCGGCAACTTTAGTGCCAATGTTAGCTATACCGAACCCCTAAACCGGCGCAGCCTGCTAGAGCTAACCGCCTTTTACAACCACCGCAACAGCAGCAGCAACCGCAATACTTTTGATTACAACAACTTTACACAAGCCTACGACCAGTTTAACCCCCAACTGAGCAACGATTTCGAAAACAGCTACAACTATACCGGCGGCGGCGTCAACTTTAAGCAAAACCGCAAAGGCTGGAACTACACCATTGGCGCCAATGTGCAGCAAGCCCAGCTCAGCAGCCTGCTCCAAGGCACCAAAACGCCCATTTCCCAAACCTTCTTTAATGTGCTGCCCACGGCCCAACTCCAAATTAGCAAAAACAGCTATCGCAATTTTAGGCTGTTTTACAACGGCAGCACCAGCCAGCCCAGCGTGCAGCAGCTGCAGCCCGTGCCCGATATCAGCGATCCCCTCAACATCACCATCGGCAATCCCAACCTCAAGCAAACCTTCACCAACAATTATCGCCTCACTTACAGCAGCTTCGACCCCTATACACAAAAAAACTTTTTTGCCTTTGCCAGTGCCCGCCAAAGCTTCAACGCCATTGTAAGCAACGATAGCATAGGCCGCAACGGAGGCCGTACCACCCGCTACACCAATGCCAACGGAATCTTCAACCTCAACGCCAACCTCAACTATGGCTTCCCCATAAAAATTGGCAACACCACCCCCAAAATAAGCCTTAGCACCAGCGGCAATTCCAACCGCAATGTCAACTACCTCAACGATGTTGAAAACATCATCAACACCTTCAATATATCGCAACGCGTCAACATCATTTACAACTATAAGGAGCTGTTTGATGTAACCTTCGGTGGTGGTGTAAATTGGAACCGCGCCAAATACAGCCTACAAGCCGCCCAAAACACCAATTTCTTCACCTACACCGGCACCGTCGAAACCAACTGGTATCTGCCCAAAAACTTCACCCTCGGCACCACCTTCGATTACACGGCCAACACGGGCCGCGCCAACGGCTTCAACCCCAATTTCTCCCTCTGGAACGCCAGCTTTGGCAAAAGCTTCCTCAAAAACAAGCGCGGCGAGCTCAAACTCACCGTCTTCGATATCCTCAACCAAAATACTGGTCTCACACGCAGCACCAACAGCAACTTTGTAGAAGACACCCGCTTCCTCGTGCTCAAGCGCTACGCCATGCTCACCTTTACCTATAGCCTTAGCAAGTTTGGCGCCATGGGCGGCGGCCCCGGCGGCCCTCGAATAATGATGATGGGCGTGCCCCGCTAGAACCCATGTATAATAAAAAGGCAGGGGGGCTGTTGGGCCTAAGTACTACTATGAGGCCTCAGCACGGGCCATTGCGGGGTGCCGTGCCGGGGCGCCCTCACGGCCACTAAATACAGGCCGTGGGCGCCCGGCACCAAGCCCTATATGTCCCGCAGCCCTTTGGCTAAAGTGCATAGCCTGGCCGTAAGCAAGCCGCATGTTGTATCCGGTGCCGTGCATCAGGCCATTTCCCGTCACTCTGGTTTCAATGCGCAGTTTGCCATCATCAGCTTGCAGTCCTTGGGGGTTCAATCCCCAAAATGCAGATGCTCGCTTGCAGCGGTTGATTTGTCAACGGTGCGGCTAGTCGTGTTCAATCCCCAAAATATAGTTGCTCGCTTGCTGCTGGTGGCTTTTCAGCGGCGCGGCTAGTTGTGTTCAATCCCCAAAGTGTAGATGCCGCTTGCCATTGGCCGTCGGCATCTCCGTAGGGCATCTAGCAAGACAATTACCCAATTTTGCCCGCCCTAAAGTCAATTGATATATTAGTTATTCCAATCCACAAGTCTTTGTTCCAGCCCCCAAAAGTTTATCGCTAATCCGATACCATCAAAGCGTCAGTGTCTATCCGTCGTTTTTCACAATCTATTTCCTCAACCCCAACCCCGTCCGACCCGGTCGTCCGGGCGCGCTTGCCCTTGGCTTTGACCTCAACCCTTCGACAGGCTCAGGGCGACGGCTTAGTCTTAACCCTTCGACAGGCTCAGGGCGGCGCCTTAACCCTAACCCTTCGACAGGCTCAGGGCGGCGCCTTAGTCTCAACCCTTCGACAGGCTCAGGGCGGCGCTTTCACCTTAACCCTTCGACATGCTCAGGGCGGCGCCTTAGTCTTAACCCTTCGACAGGCTCAGGGCGGCGCCTTAGTCTCAACCCTTCGACAGGCTCAGGGCGGCGCCTTAGTCTTAACCCTTCGACAGGCTCAGGGCGGCGCCTTAGTCTTAACCCTTCGACAGGCTCAGGCCGGCGCCTTAACCCTAACCCTTCGACAGGCTCAGGCCGGCGCCTTAACCCTAACCCTTCGACATGCTCAGGGCGGCGCCTTAACCTCAACCTTTTCCTTGACCTTAACCCCGTCCGACCTGGTCGTCCGGGCGGGCTTTACCTCAAGCCCATCACCTCTTCAGCACCAATTCAAACAACGCCCCATTTGGTTGGTTGGCCCGTACAGTTAGGCTACCAGCATGCTGCACCGCTATTTTTTTACACAAATACAAGCCCAAACCCGTACCCGTGGCCTTGCGTGTATGCTCGTTGCCCACGCGGTAAAACTTTTTAAATATTTGGCGCATTTCGGCTGCTGGTATGCCTGGCCCTTCGTCGGCCACCTCAAGCACCACCGCCGTGTCGCGTTGCTTTAGCCGCACCATAATGGGGCTGGAGGCTGGGCTGTACTTAATGGCATTTTCAATCAAGTTATTCAGTAAAATTTCCAGCAGCAATTTCTCGCCCTGCACCTCCAGCTCTGGTTCCACCAGCACCCTAAATTCGCGGTTGGCAAAGCGCAGCTCAAACTGTGCTATGCTGTGCCGCACCAGCGCACTCAAATCCAGCGGTTCTGTTTGCAGCACATATCGGCCACCCTCAATGCTGCTCATCAGCAAAATGTTGTTGCACAGGTCATTTAGGCGCTCCGTTTCTTGCAGGGTATGGTTCACCAGTTCGGCTTGTTGGTTAGCCGGCAGGTTGCGCCGCCGCAGCGTTTCCATGTTTAGCTTAGCCACGCTTATGGGGGTTTTCAATTCGTGGGTTACCGCCATCACAAAGTTTTCTTGCAGTTGGTTAAGCCTCAGTTGGCGTCGGGTGGCGCGGTACACAAACACAGCACCCAGCATAATAAGCGCAAAAAAAGTAATGCCTTCCCCCACGTATTGCACATGCTTGCGTTGGCGCAGCAGTTCGGTTTCAGTCACCAGCGTGCTGTAGTTGGCATCACCCTTATTTTTCTGCTGCATGCGCAGTTTGGCCATTTGGTTGTTTTGCTGTTCTAAGCTTATAAACCACCACACCAGCGCCGCCACCACATACAGCAGCAGTCCCCAATACATTAGGGTTATCAAAGCCAGGCGTTTTTTTTGTGCAGCCACGGTAGCAGGTTATAATTTGTAGGTACTTGCCTAAGCCGTTAGGCCGTCGGCACCATCTATACGCTATTAATGGGCAAAGGGTTTAGTTTATAAATGCTGCAGGCATTTTCCCCATACCAGGTCAGCGTTTACGGCTTTGCTTTTTCTATGCCAATGCCCACTTGCAGTACGCCCGGCAGTGGATTTTGCCGCATGGCATGTTGCAGTCTAAACTTTACGGTGCCGGGTTTGGCAAAGCGCACCAACCCCGAAAACAACCGCGGCCTCAGCTCATACACATCATCCATCCCTTTCCCCAGCCATCGGTCGCTGGCGGCCAATGTCAGGTCAAAGCGTTCGGTTTTAAAGCCGGTATCGCCCGGCAATTGTAAGCCCATGTTCAGCCATAAGTTGCGGTAAGGGTATAAATGCGTGTGCCGCACCACGGCATACATCCTATAGCTGGCGCTGGTGTCCGTTATCTCCAGCACAATTTCGGGCACGTTGGTGTTTTGCCAGCTGCCCCCACCAATGTTCACTAGGCGTTCAAACAAAGCCACCTGTCGGCAACCCGCCATCAACACCATTACACCCAAAGCTAAACACCACCTTTTTTTGCGCATGCCGCAAAGATGAGGGAAGAAAGCGGTAAAACCGTGCGGAGGGTGAGGACAAGCCCGCCCGGACGACCGGGTCGGACGGGGTTGAGACTAAGGCGCCGCCCTGAGCCCTGTCGAAGGGTCGAGGCCAAGCTCGAAAATGGTTGTCTATTGCTGACAGCAGTTTGCGGGCGCGTGGGGTTCGAATGGGTTATCTTCAACGCAGTGTACTTCAAAAAAAACTCGCTGGCTGGGCAGCGGATGCACCTGCAAACCGCACATTGCAAACTGGCTGTACCATTTTCGACGGCCCATGTTTTTTTCCTTTTTTATCAAGAAAAGCAAAACAGGAGGGATTTTTTGATGTGTTGATGTTCTGATGTTTTGATTTTTACCAATACCTAACACAACGGCAATTCACAAACAAACAAAGTAAAACAGGGGGGGGGTTGATTTTTTGATTTTTTGATGTTCTGATTTTTACCAATACCTAACACAACGGCAATTCACAAACAAACAAAGCAAAACCGGAGGGATTTTTTGATTTTTTGATGTTCTGATTTTTACCAACACCAAACAATACTAAAAACTTACAAACAAACAAACCAAAAAAACCACTAGCCAGCCTGCCCAACTCCGCGCTGTGGGCCTTAGAAAGTGGCCGTTAAAAAAATTCGGGTGGGGGCCGTTAAAAAGCCGGGCACTGTTGGAGCCCGCACGAAGCTGCCCCCAGATGTATGGTTCGGCGAGTTTGCCCGGGTTTAGGCCCCTACCCGAATTTTTAGGCCAGTTTCTACAGCCCTTTATTTTTTTGTTTCTTTTTTTATCAAGAAAAAAAGAAAAAAACGC
>RDXD01000383.1 GCA_004292575.1 Bacteroidota bacterium | reverse complement strand
CCATATTTATTAGATACAGATGCCAAGAAATCGTACACCTCTTTACTTTCTGTGTTGGCCACTTGCAAATCTTGTACGGCCTCATTTTTAGCAGTAATCAAGTGATCGCAATGCACGGTGCTGGGCACAGCCACGGTGGCGCGCCCTGCTTGCATAAACTGTAGCAGTGCCATTTGGGCAGTAGCATCCTGCATGGCCACGCGGTCCGGCGCAAAATCTACATAATCCTTGCCCCGGCCATAGGCCGTAGTGGCATTGCCCTGGGTAAGGTGGGCATACAACACTTTTTCGGTAAGGGTTAGTGGGCGGCCCACCGCGTTGCGGGCGGCAGCAATGCGCTCGGGAAACCGTGCGTACACGGCCTCAATCATGGCGTAGTCAAACATAATAATGATGGATTAATGAATTGAGATGAAAAGAACGAGTTACAAAAGCCAACACGCAGGCGGACTATAAAATCGGAAACCTTGTTTAATGGCCCCTGCATGGCGGCGAATTTACAGTAGAGCGCCCAACACAAAAAATTGAAGCCTCAATAGCTGGATTTATTTTAACTTGCATTTGTAATATTTTTCAAAATGGACAGGCTAAGAAGTTTTATCGAGATTAATGCCTTTGGCGTGTGCAGCTACTTGGGCGAAAAATTTAACATTGCAACGTCCAAAATTCGAATGTATTTCATCTACCTCAGCTTCCTTACCATGGGGTCGCCGGTCATCATTTACTTTTTCATTGCCTTTTGGATGAACGTGAAGCGCTACGTGTGGTTTAGCAAGCGCAACCCTACGTGGTATAAGTAAGTGGGCCGCCAATTTGTGCTTTTACGCTATGGTGTTTAGCACCTTGCATCGAATGGTTTATGGCACAGGGTCACGTTCCGCTTCAAGTGTAGCCAATGCCCAACTGTGCATCATGTTGCACACTTTCCCGTCTATTTGCATTATCACCTAGGTAAAGATCTGGCTTTAGTTGCGGCTTGGGGCTAGTGTAGAATCGGCTTTATGTAACTTCACTACTTTATTTTCTTTTACTCTTCTAAATATCCCTTGCATGCAACGCCGATCATTTTTAAAGAATAGTACAATGGCTGGTGCAGCCGTGGCGGGACTTTCAGTGCTGTCGGCCACAGCTTCGCCCGTGCCAACGACTGAAGACCAAGCAGCACCAAATGATCCGGAGTTTGCGCTGCACGAAGCCACCATTGACGAACTGCAAGAAAAAATGGCGTCGGGGCGGCTTACAGCAGTAGCCATTGCGCAGCTGTATTTGGAGCGCATTGCCAAAGTGGATAAAACTGGTGCGGGTATAAATGCCGTTATTGAGCTAAACCCGGACGCGCTTGCCATAGCGGCCAGCTTAGACAAAGAGCGAAAGGACGGCAAGGTTCGGGGGCCGATGCATGGTATTCCAATACTAATAAAGGATAATATTGACACTGCGGATAGCATGCAAACCACAGCTGGTTCGCTGGCCATGGCTGGCCATATAGCCCGCAAAGATGCATTTGTAGTAGCGCAGCTGCGCAAGGCAGGTGCGGTGCTGTTGGGCAAAACCAATTTAAGTGAATGGGCAAACTTTAGATCAACCAACTCATCGAGCGGTTGGAGCAGCCGCGGTGGTCAAACCCTAAGCCCCTACATACTTACCCACAACCCTTGCGGCTCCAGCTCGGGTTCGGGTGTAGCAGTAGCTGCCAACCTGTGCACCGTGGCCGTGGGCACCGAAACTGATGGCTCGGTTACCTGCCCCGCTTCAACCAACAGTTTGGTGGGATTGAAGCCTACGGTGGGCCTAGTTAGCCGCAGTGGCATCATACCCATTTCTGCCAGTCAAGATACCGCCGGCCCCATGGCTCGCACCGTTAGCGATATGGCAACCTTGCTTTCGGCCATGGTGGGCGCCGACCCCGAAGATGCTGCAACGTTAAAAAGCAAAGGCAAGGCCGACTATAGTAAACATTTAAAGGCCGACGGCTTAAAGGGGAAGCGTATTGGAGTTGACCGCACCAAGCCCAGCCGACACGATGGCATGAACGCTTTACTGGAGACTTGCCTAAGCGAGCTGACCCGCTTGGGTGCTACTATTGTGGATGTAAAATACGTTGACGCCATTTCGGCGCTTGGCGGCTACGAGTTAGAGATTCTACAAACCGAGTTTAAAGCGGGGCTAAACGCCTATTTGGCTGCTAGTAACGCACCGGTAAAAAACCTAGCAGCGCTTATTGCTTACAACAAAGCCAATGGGGCCACCACCATGCAGTTTTTTAAACAAGAGCAGCTTGAAAATTCAGCACGCAAAACCGATTTGAAAAGTGCAGCTTATATACAGGCGTTGCAAAAGGGTAGGGTAGGTGCACAAAAAATAATCAACAACCTGTTGCAAACCAAGCAGTTGGATGCCATTGCGGGCCTTACCATGGGCCCCGCTTGCGCTATTGATGTGGTGTATGGCGACCGTTGGAGCGATGATTTTTTAACCCAACCTGCGGCCATGGCTGGCTATCCCCACATAACGGTTCCGGGAGGCTTTCTAAATCGCTTACCGGTGGGGTTGTCTTTTTTTAGTGGTGCTTACACCGAGGCTGGCCTCATAGAGTTGGCCTATGCCTACGAGCAGGCTACTAAAAAAAGAATGCCGCCGCGTTTTATTCCCCATTTTTTTGCCCCATAGCGCTATACAACCAACAGCCCCATTTTGTACAATAGGTTGATGGGCTTGTTATCCCAAAACAGTTCGAAATCGGGTAGGTTTTGGCCCTCGTAGCTGGTTTTTATGGCCTGCATGGTGACGGGGCTGGCAGCAGTAGGTTGCAGCATGGGGAGCAAATCGAAGAGCCACTGCCCTTGCGCGTCGCTCGTTTCTATGGTTAGGGCATCGGTATTGCTATTAAACTCCAGCGTTGCCATGGGCCATTGGTTGCCTTTTTTGCTTTTTACAAAAAAAGAGAGTTTGGGCAAACTTCCCACAAACACAACCCTGCTGGTGGGTTTTGCCACAGTCCACTGGGGCGTATTCAATATGTTTTCAATGTAGTTGGCGTCCACTTTTGGCTTTGGCACCTTATGGTCAAACCATTTTTGCAGGGGCTCATCGTACCCTATATGGTGCATGTAGTTGAGCAGCGATTTTTTTAAGCCAAACGAAAAACTGCTGTGGTCGGCACCGGTAGGGTCGCGGTGTTCCACGTCGTTATTGGCAAAGCTTGGCAAGCCGTCGGTTATGGCTTCCACTTTAAAGTCGGCTGGGTTAAGCCCCACGGGGCTGTGCGCTGTCATGGCAAATTGATGCCAAAAGCCCGACTGTAACACGCCGGCTTTGAACATTTGCCGCACCATATCGAGCGAATCAATAGTTTCTTGCGCCGTTTGGGTGGGGAAGCCGTACATGAGGTAGGCGTGCACCATAACACCTGCCTGGGTAAAATGCTGGTTCACGCGGGCCACTTGGGCTACTGTAATGCCTTTTTGAATGAGCTCCAGCAGCCGATCGCTGGCCACCTCTAACCCGCCCGAAACGCCTATACACCCCGCAGCCTTTAGCAATAGGCAAAGGTCGCGGGTAAAGCTTTTTTCGAAGCGTACGTTGGTCCACCAACTTACCGTTAGCTGCCGTTTTAGTATTTCTATGCTAATGCTCCGCATTAAAGCGGGTGGTGCTGCTTCGTCCACAAAATGAAAGCCCGATTGGCCGGTTTGCGCCATCATTTCCTCCATTCTATCCACCAACAATTTTGCGGCAATGGGCTCATAATCACTAATATATGGCAAGCTAACGTCGCAAAATGTGCATTTACCCCAGTAGCAGCCATGCGCCATGGTTAGCTTATTCCATCGGCCATCGCTCCACAGGCTGTGCATGGGGTTTATAATTTCTAAGGCCGAAATGTACTCGGTCAGTCTAAAATCGCTATAGTCTGGGGTACCCACTTCGCCCTGTTTATAGTCGGCACAGCTGGCTGTATTTTTATACACCACCTGTGTTTCCGCGTCGTCTGCCGTATTTTTTTCGGGTAAAAGGGTGCGCTTGAGTTGCGTAGTTTCGGCATGGCCATTTATAAACTTTACCAATTGCTCAAGCGGTGCTTCGCCATCGTCAAGCGTAATAAAGTCTAAAAACTCAAACACCCTAACCTCGCTCATGGTGCGCAACTCTGTGTTGGCAAAGCCGCCGCCCAGCGCTATTTTAATGTGTGGGTATTCGGCTTTTATAAATTGGCCGCAGCGCAGTGCACTGTACACGTTGCCGGGAAACGGCACCGAAATGGCCACCAATTGCGGCGAGACGGTTTTTAAATGCTCATCCAATATGTGCAGCAGCAATTTGTCGGTATGGGTTGGCGGCAGCTGCAAGGCCTGGTACAGTTCATCAAACTTGTTGGCCGATCGGGCAAGGCGTTCGGCATAGCGGCTAAAGCCAAAGTGTGGATCTACGGCTTCGCCAATAAAGTCGCTAATGTCTTCGAGGTACATGGTGGCTAGGTGCTTGGCCTTGTCCTGAATACCCATGGTGCCAAATGCCCACTCTAAATCGGCCAGTTGGCTAAATCTGCTGGCCTCAGGCAGCAGGTTGCGGCGTGCTATATGGTGGGCCAAGGTGGGGTTTTTGCCCTGCAAAAAAGCAATGGTGGCATCAATGGTGTTAATGTACTGCTGGCGTAGCCCCATCATCCGGGCTGCGTTGTTGCTCAGCGGTTTTGGGCAAAGGGCTGCCTGTTCAAAAACAGCGGTAAGCCCGGTTTTGCAAAACAGGGCCAATATTACCTCAATGCCAAGGTCGGCCTGAAAGGATGTGATGCCGCGAGTGTTGAGAAATCCCTTGAGGTAAGCCGTGGCCGGGTAGGGCGTGTTGAGCTGGGTAAACGGTGGGGTAAAAAGAAAGACGGTTTTTTCCAAAGCCCTGTTTTTTTTATAAGTTTATTGCCTCACAACGGGCAATCGGAGTGTAGCGCCGCTGTGTTTTCAATACTGCTGTAACACCCACATTTCAACAACGCCTTATTGAAAGTTGAGTTCAAATTGGTTTTCGGGGTTGCTTAATTTATAGCTTTTTCGCTGCCCACCAATGGCTACATGATGCATATTAAACTGCTCTTTCTTAAACTCGTAGAGCATGCTATTCTTTATTCGCAATTGCTTTATGGTGGGTACGTTTACTACCTCAAAGTAGCACCACACACTTTCTTCTATCCGCTCAAAACCAACATATTGAAGATGCAAACTGCGGTTGCCGGTCTGCAGTTGAAGCTTTAACCGAATGTAGCGGCTAATCAGGCTGTCCATTTTAGGCCCATTTGTCAATTTTATCAAGTCAACCGTTTCCGTAGGGTTTTGCATGCGTAGCGTCTGCTCCAGATCTTCTGTAAAAATACGAACGCTTACCTCAAGGCTTTTTTCTACCGTGTTTTGGTTTATGCTTACCACGCTTACGTAAAACGGGTGAAGTAGCAAAAACATCCATGGTAAAAGGAGTGTCATATCAGTTGTGCGTTAAAAAAGTAAAGCGCAAATTTGCCATTAAAAAATGGGAGCACAAGATAATTTAGCGGGCAGTGGTTTTTGTAGCACAGGTTGTTAAGCATCTAATAAGCTGGCCAGTTGGTTAAGCTCTTGTTGTTTATAGGCGCTGTGTGGTTTTTGAAAGCAGGCCGAAAGTTGCTGCAGCAGCATTCTAACAATTTGCTTGTTGTTGAGGGGCTTAAAATGATGTGGCTTTGTGGGTATCTCAATGCGCTTAAAGTAAAGCTCAATGTCTCTATGGCTAAAGGCTGCACCGGTGTTGGGGTCTATGTAAAAGCTTATGTTTTCGGTATAACTTGCCCCTCCATAGTCATGGTTGAAAAGTGCCTGTGGATTAAACCAAGCCAACACAAACTGCCGTGGAATGTTAATGACCCTTACTGGCAAATCGAGCAATTCGGCAAATAGGAGGTACAAAATGCCCATGCTAATGGCATTGCCTTTTTTACTTTCGATTACTTTGTGTAGCATAAATTCGTTGGGGTGTCTGTAATCCACCTCGCCGCCTCTAAGCCTGTAGTAATTGTAGAGGATGCTTTCCATCACTTTCACTTGTTCCAGAGGCGTCATGTAGCTGTTCATTTCCAGCCAAATGTTGCGCCGCATACGTTCCACCTCCTGCAGGGCATTCAGGGTTTGAATTTCGGGGTATTGATATTTTGCCACCAGCAATGCGCCATACAACAATTCGGCTTCTCCGTTTTTCCAATTAGTAAACTCAGCAGTAAGACCGCGATATTGAATACCGTGGATGGTCATTTCAATCCGGTCCTGTACAGACTCGCTGATGGTGTTTTCCCACATGTTTTCCAAGTTGGGAATAACTGGGCGTCCATAGTGCATCAGCCGTTCTTGCACACTTAGAAACACATCTTCATCGGGGTCGTCTATAAGGTGTAGCAGGGCTTCAATCTCTCGGTTTTGTTCCATGATAGGCACATTTGAAATGAAATTCTGCAAAATGCCACTTTTAGAAAAAAAATGTTTTACACATCGCGTTATTTCCAACTGGTGTTACAAGGCGCCAACGCGTTGGTAAAATCAATCTGCCGGGTTTTGCGCTTTCTTCCAAAAGCCGCTCTTGTGGCTGCTTTCTCAGCTGTTGGGTACATATTTAGCCGAAGCTTGCTTTCTAGTAGAGTAAGGCTTCCGGCACAGGCTTGCCAATACAAGCATCGGGCATCTGTATGTGTAAAAGTGCCGCAATGGTGGGGGCTATGTCGGTCATATACGTTTCCCGGTAAAGTCGCCCGGGTTTTACGCCCCATCCCATCATCACAAATGGTATATGTGCGTCGTATGGGTTCCAGGTGCCATGTGTTGTGCCGGTTTGATAGCCGTTGAAGAAACCAGGCTTCAGCACAATTTGGATATCGCCACTCAGCTTTTGGTTAAAGCCCTTCAAAAACCGCTCTTTTACCTCCGTTGGTAAATTTACTGCGCTTATCTCCTCAGCATCAAATGCCATCAGCACGTTACTGTCGGCATTTAGGCGGTCTATCAGGTGCTGCTTTATGTCGGTTATGGAAAGCTTGGCCGAATCAATGCGCCTCCGGTTTAGATAGATTTGGTAATTGCTGGTGGAGCTAATGAGGTTTTTTACCTGAAACTTGCTTTCGAGGCTGGCTTGGAGTGCTGCTGAGCTACTTGGCAAGGCAGCTACGTTTAGACCATTGTTTTTTAAGAAGCGGGGTACATGCGCCACGCCATGGTCGGCGGTTAAAAAAATTGTCCATTGTCCCTTACCCACCTGCTTGTCAAGCGCATTAAAAAAATCGGCAAGTTCGGCATCAAGCCGCAAATAGGTATCTTCCGTTTCCACAGAATTTGGACCAAACATGTGGCCCACATAGTCGGTGCTGCTGCAACTTACGGCTAAAAAATCGGTTTGTTCACCTTTGCCCAATTTCTCCGCCACAAGGGCTGCCTCAGCAAACTTTAGCGTAAGGCTGTTGCCGTATGGTGTGCCACGAATAAAGCCATAGTTTACCCCGATGTAGTTGCTGGTTTTGTGTGGAAAAACTGGCGCCCCTTCATAAGCAAACTTGCCCTCGTATAGCGATGAATCCTTGTCGCTATCGGTATAGCTGCTCAGCGGATTTTTTAACGTCCATTCTTTGGCATAAAAGCTATCGGCGTACTTTTTGCCGTTGAAGTTGCTCACCCATTCGGGCAGTTGGCTGCCGTAGTAGCTGCTGGTTACCCAGTTGCCATTGTCGGCATACCAGTAAGCACTGCCAAAATGACCAGCGGGTAAAATGCTGCCCCGGTCTTTTATAGAAATGCCCACCACTTTGCTTTTAAAATTTGTTGCCAATCTCAGCTGGTCGGTTATGGTGGTGGCCCACAAATTGCGCGGGCTCATGGGTTCGCTTCTTGCACTGCCGCCAATAATGGTTACACCCTCATCTTCTACGCAGTACACATCGCGGCCAAGGGCGCGGCTGTACCATTCGTTGCCCACTATGCCGTTTAGTGCCGGCACACTGCCCGTATACACACAGGCATGTCCTGCTGCTGTTACGGTAAGCGCATAGGGTATCATGGTGTTTTCCGCGCTAAAGCCTTGGTCAAGCAGGCGTCTAAAGCCCCCTGCGCCGTACTTGTTGTAGTAGCGGTACAAAAAATCCCACCGCATTTGATCTACCACAAGGCCCACCACCAATTTGGGGCGCGGCAATTTTTTTAAAGTATTTTTTTTGGCTACGGGTTGCGCTATGCCAATGGCAAATACAGTTAGCAATACTGAACCAAGCACAAACCTTTTAATCATAATCTGCCATTTTGGGGCAAATATATCGCTTAGTAGTCCGCTCCCATTGGTCTTAATTATTTATTCACTTGCACGCGCTACCATCAAGCGCAAAACTGCGGCATTCAGGCCTGTTTGGTAAACTATCGTCATTTTTTTTGATGTGTAGAAAGATGTTCGCCTATGGCTTTGCCTAATCTTACGGATGTTTTTTTCGGCTGATGCGATTAAAACGTCAAGAAAAATAATGCAACATTGCTTCGCTTTGGGCTATGTTTGCTCCGAATTGGTTTGCCAACGGCCTTAATATGCCGCTGGTGATTAAAAGGGAATCCGGTGCAAATCCGGAGCTATCCCCGTAGCTGTAAGCTCCATGAGTGCTGTTTAACTTTTATGCCACTGTCGATTTTATGATGGGAAGGCGTTGAACAGCGGAGTAAGCCAGAAGACCTGCCCGTTCGTGTAACAATCATTCAGCTTTCGGGTGAAAGGCGGGAGATGTAAAGGCGATGGGGCATTTATATTTCTATCTTTTTTAAACCGGAAGCAGTCACTTCAAAAACATTTTCTTAAAATGAAAGGAAAATTTTTGGTTTTGACTGCTGTAGTTTTCAGCAGCAAACTTTTGGCGCAATTGGCGCCCAACCCACAGCGGGATACTGTGGCATCTAAAGTGTTAGATGAAGTAGTGGTAACCGCTACCCGTTTTCAGCAAAAGCAGAGCACCACGGGCAAAGTAGTGTCCGTAATTGACGAAGCCACCTTGCAGCGCAGTGTTGGCCGAACGCTTACCGAAATCATCAATACCCAGGCCGGTGTTTTTATCAATGGTGCCAACAATAATCTCGGCACCAATCAGGATGTGTATTTACGTGGTGCCGGCACCGGAAACACGTTGGTGCTAATTGACGGGGTGCCCGTAAGCGACCCATCGCAAATAGCCAACAACTTTGACCTTAACAGCATTGCCCCGGGACAATTGGAGAGAATTGAGATTTTAAAAGGAGCGCAAAGCACATTGTGGGGTAGCGATGCTGTGGCGGGGGTCATTAATTTGATTACCAAAAAGGGTGGGGCGTCAAAATTTAATGGCAATGCCTTACTTAGCTATGGCAGTTATAACACCTTGCGGGGCAGTACTGCTGTGAGTGGTAAGCTTAATAAGTTTAACTATAACATTGGGTACAATTTTACCGGTAGCAATGGATTTTCTACCGCCCAAGACACGGTAGGAAATAGGGGCTTTGATAAGGACGGCTTTGGCCAAAACAATGTGCAGGCAAATGTAGGATACGCCTTTAGTAAACGTTTTTCTGCAAAAGCACTATACAGTTTTGGCCGTTACAATACCGCTGCCGATGCAGGTGCTTTTAGAGACGATAAAGACTACAACGCCACCAATACCAACAACTTTGGCAATGTAGAATTTGTTTACGCGGCAGAAAAAATTAAGCTGCACTTTACGCAATCGTTTGTAACTGCAAAGCGTGTATTTACCGACGATAGCGGCAGCATCGGCGGATTTGCAAAATTCTCTCGTGCCAATTACGAAGGCCGATCAAACATTTCCGAATTGTTTGCAAACATTACCCTGGGTAAAAAGGTCTCATTGGTGTCGGGTATGCAATATCTTGGCCAAAATACTGCGCAGGACTTTTTCAGTCTCAGCAGCTTTGGGCCATTTGCAACTGCCCTTGGCGACAGTGCAAAAATTCGCAACTTCTCGGTTTACAACTCATTGCTAGTAACCAATGCCAATGGTTTTAATTTCGAGGCGGGCTTTAGATATAACCACCACAGCATTTACGGCGGCAATGCCACGTTTACCATCAATCCTTCTTACAATATAGATGCCCAAACCAGGGTGTTTGTCAACATTTCATCGGCTTACAAAACCCCTTCGCTATACCAACTGTACAGCGAGTTTGGCAATAAAAACCTGAACCCGGAGTCTAGCATCAACTACGAGGTGGGTGTGCAGGCTTATGGCGCCAATCAGGCAAATAGCATTCGCATTGTAGGCTTTAAGCGCAACATAAACGACCTTATTGTTTTTTTCACCAACCCCTCCACGTTCAATAGTGTTTACATTAACAGAGATGAGCAAAACGATTTTGGATTTGAAATAGAAAGCACAATTGGTTTGGGCAAATTGGGCAGTTGGAACAACAACATTTCTTATGTAGATGGTAGCGGCCGTACCAACGGCAGAGAAGCTAAAAACCTATTTCGCCGACCTAATTTTGTACTCAATAGTACCATTACGCTGGAAGTAGCAACAGGCTTTACCATTATGCCTGGTTTTAGATTTGTTGGTACCCGGCTAAAAGGGCAGTTTGATGCAGGCCCAACAACCCAGCCGCAGTATTACAATTTCGATTGCTATCTGGGTTATTCTTTCGCAAAGAATTGGCGGCTCTTTGCAGATTTAAGAAACATTACCAATCAAACCTATTTTGATGTGGTGGGCTTTAACAGTCGCAGGTTTAACTTTATGACCGGATTGAGCTGTTCTTTTTAGTGCGGCCTTAACGTTAGATTAGGCATACCCATCCAATGCCCCAACCTTAACGTTTAATCACTCAAAGTCTCATTGCAAGCGGCTGTTAGTCAACACTATCAGCCGCTTGTTTTTGAGCTATAAAATGTTTCTATTGCACCGCCGCCATTCATTTTCACGCGGCTATTACGGTGCGTTCAATTTTTGCTATTTTTCACACCGTGGACGGTCCATATAACAGCTTAGCAATTAGGCGGTTTATGGATAGCGCAGATGCTTAAACTATCTCATATCTTTTTGCTTTTCTAGTAACGTTGGGTAAAGGTTTTTTTTTAAGCGAAATACGTGTCAAAAACAGCCCAATCGTGGTCGGTCAATTCTCAGGCCAATATTTTTAAACCAGCCTGCAAACCATACCGCAAAGTAGCTGTTCGATTCATCAAGGTTTAACCAAGATGCCAGATGTTGATTTATTGGCGGGCAGCCCTTGGTTTTGGCAGGGTTTTTCGGGGTAGCATTTCGTCGCGCATGGCGGCCATGTACACAAAATGGGCTACAATTTGCGCAGCCTGTTTCAAGTCTTCCGGCACCAGATGGTCGTAGCTGTCCATGTTGGTGTGGTGGGTGCGGGTGTCGTACTCTATTTCATCTTGAATAAACTGAAAACCGGGAATGCCAACTGCGTCAAAGCTTTGGTGGTCGGTTCCGCCGGTATTGCTGATGGTAACCGTTTTGGCATCGGGGTGGCCAAACGCATCTAACCACGCTTGAAAAATGGGCTTAACCAGCAGGTTGCTTTGCGTGTAAATACCGCGTATGCGCCCCGTGCCGTTGTCTAGATTAAAGTAGGCCGCCAGCTTGCTGTGTTCGTTTTTTAGCACCATGTCGGCTGGGTCGGCTAGGTTGTTTTTTACCCATCCGCGACTGCCATAAAGTCCTTGCTCCTCGGCATTCCACAAGGCGATGCGTATGGTGCGGCGCGGTTCAATACCAATAGCTTTCAAAATTCTCATGGCTTCCATCATTACACTGGTTCCAGCTGCATTATCTGTGGCACCTGTGCTGCCCTGCCAGCTGTCCAGGTGGGCACCCAGCATTACCACTTCATCTTTTAGCAAAGGGTCTGTACCGGGTATTTCGGCCAGTACGTTGTAGCCATTCATGTCATCAGTAAAAAAACTGGTGCGCACCTGTGCTTCTACAGTTACAGGTATGTTGGCTTCAAGCAGGCGCTGCATGCGCATGTATTCGTCGCTGCTAATTACCACATTAGCCGGTGCCATGGGACTACCAGGCGCGTAGCCGCCGCCACCCGATACAAAAATAGTACCGTCTGTGCCCCTTGAACCGTAGCTGAGAATCAATGCCGGTTTTTCTTTGTTAATTAAATCGCTTACACGTCGCATTTGGTTCATGCGCTGAAATCGCTGTGCCATGTCGGGTCCTATCGGGAAGTCGGGGTTTTGACGTTGCACGGGTTCGGCATTCGCCATTTTGGTCAGGGTGCTATCATGGTATCGCCGTCCATCTGGCGTAAAAGAGGGACGCAGTGTGTCGCGCTGAAGTTGCATCACAATTTTGCCCTTTAGTTTGCCCACGTACTGGCTCGCAAAGCTGGTGCTATCGGTTGCTTTCACCAGCACCACTTCGCTTTTGTATTCTCTTTTTCCGGGCGTGCTACCGGTCCATGCTTTGGGTATGGCAATAATGGGGGTGTAGTATGGCGTACGCATGGCCACATAACATTTTTCCTGCTGCCATCCCTTGCCAAACTGGCCCCAAGCTTCCAATCGTGCATTGCTTAGTCCAATGGTTACCAGTTGCTGCTTTGCCCAGTTTGCTGCATTCAGGTAACCCGGGCTTACCGCTAAGCGCGGCCCACTTACATCGGTCAGTCTAAATGCAAACTCCATTACCTTGCTGCGTAGGCTGCCTTCTTCTTTAATTTTAGCCATTACATCAGCATTGGCTTTTTCTTTGCGCTCGGGCCCTGCCCAAGTTAATGCCGGGGCTAACATACACAGTACAACAATTGCAGCTTGCTTAGTAATCATGGCTCTTTTTTTGATGGGTTGTAAAATGCGTAGGTTTTCTATGACGCTACTACCGCATTAAACGATTGCTTCGAGAAGCCTTTTTTTTATTTTTTGAACACCACTTGCAAAATCATGCATCATTGCTTATCTTGAGTGGCAATGTTTGGGTTTTACACCCTCATTGGGATTCAGACTATTAATTCTATAGCACACAAAAAAAACAAAGCTTATGCCCTTGCCCCTTACAAAACCGCAAGCCCTAAAGTGCATTACATGGCTTAAGGCCAACTTTAGACCGGCCTTTTCGGCGGCGGTGGCCAATTCGCCATTTACCATTGACACGCTCTGCGCTATAGCCTGCCAGGAAACTGCCAATGTGTGGTTTAATTGGATTGGAAAAAAGACGCCCGAAGAAATCCTGGCCTTATGTGTTTTTGATGCCAGCGGCGATTTTCCCGGTACCAATCGGAATGCCTTTCCGCGCAATACTGCCGCCTTCAGGGTCCGTTTTGGCGATGCTTTTGCCAATGAGCTGATTGCTGAGGCCAACGCCAGCAGAAAGGTTCGTGGCTTAGCACCGAGGAGTTGGGTGTACAAGGGCTACGGCATGTTTCAATATGATTTGCAGCATGTACTTACCAACCGAAACTTTTTTGAACAGAAGCACTGGCGAAGCATGGACCACTGCCTGCAAAAAGTGATGGCCGAACTGAACAGCAAGTTTTTGCAACAGGGCGGTAACATGTTTCGAACCATTCGCAGTTACAACGGCAGCGGGCCAAGGGCGCAGGAATACGCCAATAACGTGGTTATTTTTATGAGCTATAGCCAGGAAGTGCCATAATTATTTTCCCTAAATTTTCGGAAAAGTAGCTGCGGCCCCAGCAAGCAGAGGGCGCGCATGGCACTAAAGCGCAAAACTTTACTCAACAGTGGCGTTTATTTGACGGTCGCAAATAGCAGTACACATCGGCTCTAGGGTGTCGTAACTGCCGTTTTTTACTGCATATTTTCCTTGCGTGTGTATCAAAAGTGCGCACTGTTCAGCCTGTTCCTCGGTGTGGCCACACACTTCCATTAAAGTGTGTATTACCCAATCAAATGTGTTTACCTCGTCGTTCCATACTATTAAACGGCACATTTCTTCCGTCGCATCCAAAACGTCTACCTCATCCTCTTGTAGGGGATGTGTGGCGTTATACACGGCTGTTGAGTGTTTCTTTAATTGCATAAGCACGGCAAAATTATTGGAAAATCTCATCGAACACCGCCTTCCTAGTCGCCAATTTTGTTTTTTGTTTCGCGCTAGGCACCCTTACCCACATTATACCCGGTGTTTCGTTCTGTACCGCCGTTGGTTTATATAGGTGGCAGATGTGTTAAAGATGTTGATATGTTAAAAACCCGTGCAGGCAGCAGCAAATAATTAGAGGCATATTTGCGTTGTTGCCAATGGTGTGAGATAGCATAAAATTTTAAGCTGCTTTAAAAGCTTTTTCAGCGCTGTCTATTCTTAACAGGTTACATTTAAGCTTATGCGCAAAAAAAATAAATGGATTTTCCAACTGTTTCTTGCTTTGGTATGTCCAGTTTGGATTTGGGCACAACAAACCTTGGTGCACCAAGATCCTTTTAGTGCCTATCAGCAAGCCAAGCAGTGGTTTCACCAAGAGCAGTACCATTTGGCTCATCCTGTATTCTTAAACACCACACCTTTAGTGGCCAATGCTGCTGGCCAGCAGCTTAGAGCCGATGAATTGATGTTTTACAGCATTGCCACCGCATTAATGCAGTCAAGTGCCCAAGCCGAGCAAAGTGCAAAATCGTATTTGGCCAGCAATGCCAGTGCTACCTATAAGGGACAACTGGGTTATTATTTGGGCGTTTATTTTTTTAAACAAAACCAATACAACCAAGCCATTGCGGCTTTTGAACAGGCGGTTCCCGATAACCTAAGCAACCGCCAAATAAGCGAAATGCAGTTTTGTTTGGGATATGCTTATTTTACCCAAAAGCGGTTTAACGATGCCAAACCTTTATTGCAGTCGGTAAAGGCCCTTACCGAAAGTAAATATTACACCAAGGCAAATTACTATTATGGTCTAATTGCCTTTAACGAAAAAAAGTATCGAGAGGCATTGGATGCCCTTGACGTGGCAGAAAAAGACCCTGAATATGCCAGTGTATTGCCATATTATAATGCCAGCATCAATTACACAATTGGGCAAAAAGACGAAGCATTGGCAAAAGCGGAAAAGGCATTGCAAGAAGGCAATCAATTTTATGCCGTGCCGCTTCAACAATTGGTTGGACACGCGTATTTCGAACGCGGCAATTATGCAAAAGCGCTCCCTTTTCTAGAGCGGTATGTGGCCGGTGCCGATAAGGTAAAGCGCGAAGATTTGTATGAGTTGGGTTATAGCTATTACCAGCAAGGTCAATGGAGAAAGGCCATCGATCAGTTAAAGCCACTATCTGGCGGTCAGGATAGCTTGAGCCAAAGCGCCATGTATGTGTTGGGCGATGCCTATTTAAAAACAGGCGACAAAGCCAATGCCCGAAACGCATTTTTGTTTTGCAGCAAAAACAGCAGCAATTCCGCAGCCAAAGAAACGTCGGCGTTTTTGTATGGTAAATTGAGTTACGAGTTGGGCTACGACAACGAGGCCCTAAACACCCTCAAAAACTTTGGTGTAACCTACCCGAGTAGCAAATACATTACCGAGGCCAAGGTAATATTGGTGAGTGTGTTGAGCAATACCAGCAACTATGCCGAGGCGCTGGCGCTGTATGAGGCGCTGCCCGCAAAAACCGAAGGGATGCAGCAGGAGTATCCTAAAATTTTGTTCAACCGAGCCCAGCAACTTATAAACGATAAGCAATTGGCCGCTGCCGAACCCTTGTTGGACAAAGCCTTGCAAGCCCCCTACAACAAAGCCATAAAACCACTAGCTCAGTTCTGGAAGGGTGAATTGGCTTACGAAAAAGAGGATTTTGCTGAGGCAGAAAATTACTACCGGCAGTTTTTGACCAATGCAATTCGGCAGGGTGAAGTAAGTGCCGAAAATGCCAGATATAATTTGGCCTATGCGTTACTCAGGCAGGCCCGCTATGATGATGCCCAAAAAGAATTTTTGACACTAAGCAAGCAAAAGTTTGCGGCAGTGCAGCAGGAACAAGATGTAACCGCCAGGCTAGCCGATACTTATTACATGCAAAAAGCCTTTACCAGCGCAAAGCCCTTGTACGCTAAAATACAGGCAATGAATGGTTTTGATGCCGATTATGCGACATTTCAAAACGGGTTGATAGCTGGTGCACTTAATAATACCGCCGAAAAAGTAGCTACCCTGCGTGGCATTGAGGCCGCATACCCCAATAGCATCTTGGTGCAGCCGGCCAATATGGAAATTGCGAACACTTTTTTGGCCGATGAAAAATTTAAAGAAGCTATTCCTTACCTTACAAAAGTGGCCTCAAACAAAAAAAACAGCAGTTTGAAGCCCGAGGCATTTCTTAAGTTGGGCATAGCCAATTATAACATTGATAACAACACCGAGGCGTTGGCGCAGTTTAAGACCCTGTTAAAAGAATACCCCCAAAGTGCAGAGAGTGAAGACGCCATTGATAATGTGCGCAGCATTTTTATTGAACAAGGCAAGCCGTCCGATTTTCTGCGTTTTATGAATGATCTTGGACGCACTGTAAATGTGGCACAGGCCGACTCTTTGACCTACACCGCTGCCGAACTGCAACTAAGCGAGGGAAAAAAAGAAGCCGCGCTAGTAGCCCTGCAACAATACCTTGCTACCTATAACAACGGTAGATATGCGGTGCAAGCAGCCTACCAGGTAGCCGAACTATTAGCGGCTAAAAAAGACTACACCAATGCTGCCGCCAACTACCGCCTAGTGGTGGATAAGGCGCCCAACAAATATGCCGAAAAAGCCAACCTGCTGCTGGCCCGCATTTATTATTTTGAGCTTAAAGACCTGGCTGCGGCAGCCACATTCTATCAACAATTAAAAGACATGGCCACCACGCAAGACAATAAGCTGGAGGCGATGCGTGGTTTGCTAAGATGCCAGTTTTACACCAAGCAGTACGGCATTGCGGTTGCTAATGCCAAAGACCTGCTAGAGCAGCGCGGCGCTGGCAGCGACGATAAAACGTTTGCAAACCTGGTGTTGGGAAAAAATGCCCAGGAACAGGGTAACTTTTCAGAGGCCATTGGCAACTATAAAGTGGTGGCCAGCATAAACAGAGCCGAGTATGGTGCCGAAGCCCGTTACGAAATGGCCAAATGTTTTTGGCAGTTGAAAAACTATACCGAGGCAGAAAAAGTGGCCTTTGAAGTCATTAAAAAGTCTAGCTCTTACGAAGAGTGGGTTACCAGATCGTACATACTTCTGGGCGACATTTACTTTGCCCAAAAAGATTACTTTAATGCCAAAGCCACCTACAAAAGCGTATCGGAAAACGCGGGCAGCAAGGCTTTGCGCCAAGAAGCTGCCGAAAAGTTGGCAAAGGCAGAGGCCGAAGAAAAGGCTAAAATGAAAATAGAAGGTTAGTTGCGGTGGCGCATTGTATAAACGAAACAAAAGAAATGATGAATATCGGTAAAATAATTTCAGGCTTTTTGTGTTGCCTACTGTTGCAACATTTGGCCGTAGGGCAGGATGCCTTGCCGCAAAAAACAATCGAGGTTACATCGGCCTTCAAACCTACACTGCGTACACCCGCCAAGCTTGCGTTTACTGCCGCCCCCGCCATCCAAGACAGCAATAGAACCGTGGCACCCTATCAGGTTCCGGTGCAAAACTTAGCGTTTGGATATACCCCATCGGCACTAAAACCGCTGGCATTTTCCGACACCGTGCAGCATGGAACACAAAAAGCATGGCTCAAGTTGGGGTATGGCAACTTTGCAACACCCTTCTTTAATGGCGTGGTAGCCTTTGGCGATGGTAAAAAAACCACCGGTAGCGTAAATGCCAATTTCCTGTCACAAAAAGGGAAACTTCCCCATCAGCAATATTTGCAGTATGGCATTGGCGCCAACGCGTTTGTCAATCTCAACCCACGCCAGCAGTTCTCCGTAAAAGGTGGCGTCGACGGTTTCACCACTTATCGCTACGGCTACCGGCCCGAAACCCTGGTGTTTAACAAAAAGCAAATTAGGCAGCAGTTTACCGATGTTCATGCTGCGGTAGGCCTCAACAATGCTAAAAACCCTACCGCCCCTTTATACTACGACACTCAGCTAGGAGTACACTTGTTTTCCGACAACATAAATGGAAAGGAATCGACAGTTCATTTTAAAATGCCTTTCGAAAAACAGTTTAGCAATAAGGTACAATTGCAACTGGGCGTGGCGGGTATGCTAAACCAGTTTAAAAGTGACACCATCGACGTCAGCAACCATTTGTTTTTACTAAATGCCGGTGTGCAATTTCTGGCAAGTGAAAACCTGCGGTTTAAAGTGGGGCTGGTACCCAGCTGGAGCAGCAAGGAGTTTAAAGTATTACCCGATTTACAAGCCGAATTACTGGTAAACAACCAAAAAGTAATTGTTGAGGCGGGGCTGAAGGGGTACTACAACGAACAAACCTACAGGGGGCTTACCCGCATAAATCCCTGGATTGCGCAACCCGATACTTTAAACAACACCCGAAATACCGAGTTTTATGGGGCCATCAAAACGGCCATTGGGACTCAAGTGTCGTTTAGGGTAAAGGTGGGCTTTGTTACCATGGCCAATGTGCCGCTGTTTGTAAATGATAAAGGCGATGGCAAAACTTTTAGAACCATTTTTGAGCCTAAAATGAACAATGTAGCCATTGCAAGCGAATTGATTTGGCATATTGGCGACAAAATAGATTGGTATAACAGCTTGAATGTAAACGCTTATGGCAATTTTTCACAAGCCGAAAAAGCTTATGGCCTTTTGCCGGTTACCTTCAACTCAACCCTGCGCGCCCAACTTGCAAAAGGCTTAGCTGCAAAGGTTGATCTATACAATTTTGCCGCCGCTTGGTACCGCAGTAGCGCGGGCGTAGCCAACAAGGGGCAGTCGGGTATAGATTTAAATGCCGGAATTGAATATGCGTTGCACAAAAAAGTGGCCCTGTGGTTGCAATTCAATAATATCCTTAACAGTACTTACCAGCGCTGGCACCAGTATCAGGTTTTGGGCTTTCAGGTCCTTGGGGGTGTTGTCATTCAGCTGTAAAGTTGGGGCCATTTTAAGTAGTAAATTAAAAAATTACGTGGGGTTGAGTCCTTTTTTTTACATTGCCAGCCATGCATCAAATATTACTTCGGTATCTCATTCAAAAGCAGCAACTGTGGCTCCAGGGTATCGGCCTCATTAAGATGATGCAGCTGCCAGCGCGGTACGATGTAGCCAATAAAATGATGATGGGGCCAATGCTTAGGGCTAAAGTTGAAAATGAGCCTAAGGATTACAACATGCAGCCGCTTATCGTTTTTTTGGCAAAGCAAACTGGCACCGATGAAGAAACGGCCTTTGAGCAATATCAAGCTTTTTGCGGGCAAACTGCCATGCAACTCCAACAGCAATCGGTTGTAAACTGGCCAGGCCTGGGATCCATTACCCAGCGAGGCAACGAATACAACATTAAAACTGACAAGGCCCTAGATGCTTATCTGCCAAATGTGGCTGCTAATCGGGTTATTAGGCAGGGCTCCAGCCATCAAATAAAAGTGGGTGAAACGGAAACCACTACCGCACAAATGCAAGCTATACTGGCTCATCAAGGCACCACAGAGCAAACTGGCCGATGGTGGCTTGCAGCATTGTTTATCTTTTTAGCCGCGGGGTCGTGTATTGTGTTGCGGTTATTGGGTAAGTTGTAACGTGCAAAACGTTTGGTGTAGCTTATCGAGCAGACAAGTGAGTAGCTGATTAGGCTAGGTCTTTGGAAAATGATTTGCTCATGTCATCTAAAAACCGCGTCGCAATCATTTTTTCTGCAAGGCTTATCATGTTCATAAAAGCCTCTGTGCCCGATACACCGTGGCCAATAATTACAGGCTTTTCAATGCCAAGTACTGGCGTGCCGCCGTACTGCTCAAAATGAAAACGGTTAAAGTAGGGATGCTCTATCCCTTGCCGCTTTGTAATGGGGTAAAGCGATTCCAAAAGCTTTAGCAATACGTTGCCAGTAAAGCCGTCGCATACAATTACGTCTGCGCTGTCTTCTAAAATGTCGCGCCCTTCTACATTGCCTATAAAGTGGATGCTTGTATTTTGCTTAAGCAGTGGGTACGCGGCCTGCGCCAAAAGGTTGCCTTTGCCTTCTTCTTCACCAATATTCAGCAGCCCTACGCGGGGTTCATCTATACCCAAAATGGTTTTGGCATAAGCGGCCCCCATTTGCGCAAATTGGTTTAGGTTCTCTGGTTTGCAATCGGCGTTAATACCCACATCAAGCAGCAAGCCTGTTTTTTGGTGCTCCCGTGGCACAATGGTGGCAATGGTGGGACGCAGCACGCCGGGCATTGGTTTTATGGAAAACATACTGCCCACCAGCATGGCACCGGTGTTACCAGCGCTTATAAATGCATCGCTGCGGCCGCCTGCTAACAGTGCAAAACCTATAGCAATGCTAGATTGAGGTTTTTCGCGCAGGGCCTTTACGGGGTGGTCGTGGTAGCCAATAGTTTGGGTGGCTTCTATAATACTGGTTCGGTCAGGCGAAATTTGATGTTGTTTACACAGCGTTTCTAACGCAGCCTTATCCCCAACCAATTGCAAATGGGCTGCTCCGGCGTGCTTTGCCAGAAAGGCTGCAACGCCTTTTGCAGCAGCTTCGGGTGCAAAATCGCCACCCATCATGTCTATTGCTATATTCATGGGGTAATGTAACGAAATAAAAAGGTGACACCCAAATTGGAATGTCACCTTTCAGCAGAAATTAAGTATTTATTTGCGAATGGGCGAGTTTTCGGCCACCACTTGGCCTTTATACATCAGCTTCCCTTCGCTTACATGGGCCCTGTGGCGAACATGCAATTCTCCGGTAGTGCTATCTACACTTAGTGTGGCAGCAACTGCCTTATAGTGGGTGCGGCGTTTGGCACTGCGTTGTTGGCTATGGCGTCTTTTGGGGTTAGGCATTTTTAAAAAAGTTTTGCTTGTGTTAAAAAAAGTAGGCACGCATTGGGCACTACGAACTATTGTTTTTCTAAATCTTTAAATTGTTCTAATCCTTTCCAAATGGTTTTTGCGTTGTCCTCATCTGGTTGAAGGGCTTTCAACTTCTCCAAGGCTTCCTTATTGCAAAGTGGACCTCCCATTTCGGCTAGGCTGCACATACGCGTCATGGGCAAGCTAAGGTTTACGAATTCATAAATCCATTCGGCAATGTGCAAGTGACTCTCTGTACGGTTTATGTAGTGTACATCAGGATCTTCCTCCTGCACATTCATTTCATCGGCGTTATCCACCAATTTCACCACCATTTTAAACTCGTCCCAAAGCTGCAACGGTAAATTGTTGCCACATCGGTCGCAACCCACCACCACACTCCCACCAATATCAAACTTTAGGAGCATAAAACTTGAGTTTTTGTCAAGTTGTAGCTTCACCAGCGCGTTGCATTGGTTAAAGTCGGCCTTAAAATCATCAACAAAGAACTTGTCCCCAATATTATACTCGAATTCGTGTATACCCGGCTTCAAACCTACAAATGCAATATCAAATTCCCTTTTGCCGGTCATAATTCATCCTAAAATTAGGGCTGCAAAAGTAAGGGGTTTACCAATATGTCAGCAAAGTTTTTTCAGCTGTGTTTTCAAAGAAGCCCGCACTGCATGGCCTCCTGGCTTTGCAAAAAAAATAATCCGCCCGGCTTTATACCGAGCGGATACTTTTTCAATATTTAAAATTGAATTATACTTTTATCAGGCCGGCAAAGTAATGAACGGTGCGCACCAACTGGCTCACATAGCTCATTTCGTTATCATACCAGCTCACCGTACGCACCATTTGGCTATCCCCTACGGTTTGCACCCTCGTTTGAGTAGCGTCGAACAGGCTACCAAAAGTAGTACCCACTATGTCGCTGCTTACCAGCTCGTCTTCGGTATAGCCAAAGCTTTCGTTGCTTGCCGCCTTCATGGCTGCATTTATTTCGCTAACGGTTGTTTTTTTGGCCAACACGGCGGTTACCTCAGTAAGGCTACCGGTAAGCACGGGTACGCGCTGGGCGCTACCATCAAGCTTGCCTTTCAGGCTGGGTAGTACCAAGCCAATTGCCTTGGCTGCTCCGGTGCTATTGGGCACAATGTTTTGCGCAGCTGCCCTAGAGCGGCGTAAATCACCTTTAGGGTGAGGGGCGTCTTGGGTGTTTTGGTCGTTTGTATAGGCGTGTACGGTAGTCATCAAGCCATTTACAATGCCAAATTGCTCCTCTAGCACCTGTGCCATAGGCGCCAAGCAGTTTGTGGTGCAGCTGGCGCAGCTTATAATGGTTTCGGAGCCGTCTAGAATGCTATGGTTAACGTTAAAAACAACTGTTTTTAAATCGCCGGTGGCTGGTGCACTAATCACCACACGTTTTGCACCGGCAGTAAGGTGCGCCTCCGATTTAGCTTTATCGGCAAAAAAGCCCGTGCATTCCAGCACCACATCTACATTGTGCGCACCCCAGGGTATTAGCGCAGGATCTTTTTGTGCATAAATTTTAATGGTCTCACCATTTACGGTAATGTGGTCTTCGCCGGCTACCACAGCTTCGTTAAAGCGGCCTTGGGCACTGTCATACTTTAGCAAATGGGCCAATACTTTTGGGCTGGTCAGGTCGTTGATGGCTACTACATCAATGCCTTCCATGTTATAAATTTGACGGTAAACCAGTCTTCCAATGCGTCCAAAGCCGTTAATAGCTACTTTTACTGTACTCATATCGTTTGCGATTTTTATAATTTGAAATGCGGTGCAATTTAGCAACATTTCACCGCAGTATGGTCCAAATTTTAAATCCTCAGAGTGTATGTCTAAAATCGGCATGGGTTCCGCCATCCATCACTAGGCCATGGCTTTACCATGTGCAAGGCAGCAATCCATGGGTTCCACTTGCCTGCGGTTGGCTGCCTATACAATCACTTTTTGAATCTCAAGTTGCTGGCATTCAGCACCGCTTGCACACAGGCAAAAAAATATTTTGGATTAAGATTACCTACGCCCTATTTTTGCACTCCAAATCGAAAAAAAGGCTCGTTGGTCAATCGGTTAAGACGCCTCCCTTTCACGGAGGAATGACGGGTTCGACTCCCGTACGGGCTACTAATAAACCAAAACAGGGCTATGAACTAAGCCCTGTTTTGGTTTCAAAGGCGGTGCGCATTGTGGAATGTTACACACATTACTAC
>RDXD01000064.1 GCA_004292575.1 Bacteroidota bacterium | reverse complement strand
GTAATTATGGGTTCAGCGAAAAAGTGCTTTGCGGTGTTAGCGGGTCAGACTACTTTTGTACTGTCGCGTTAATTTATCCACAATAGGAATATCCAAATGTTGAAAAATTATTTATTGCTGGCCATAGGGTGTTTAATCATGGGCCAGTGTCTTGCCCAGCCGTCGAAGCAAACGCCACCGGCATCCAGCAGCGGCGTACTCGGCTTTGTAGATGGGTTGCCTTGGATGCAACCAGGTGCCACCGTGGTTGAGAAGCCCAAAAAATTATCCTTAGAGTCTGACAGTGCGCTCGCCGCCAACATGACCCGTGATTTGCGCAAAAATATTGGCATAGCATTACAAACGTTTATGCCCTTTCAGTTTAAATACGCCATGTTGCTAAACGAATCGGTGGAGAAAGTAAGCAACGTGGTGCTTTACAGAACCATTGATGAGTGGTATGGTACGAGATACCGCTATGGTGGCACCACTGCCCGGGGCATCGATTGTTCGGCCTTTATGCAGGTATTGTCAAGCTATGCCTTTGGATGGATGCTTCCCCGCACCGCCCGCGAGCAGTACAGCAGTATGATTGCCATAAAAAAAGAAGATTTAAGAGAAGGCGATTTTGTATTTTTTAATACCCGTGGCGGCGTTAGCCATGTGGGTATGTATTTACAAAACAACAAGTTTGTACACAGCAGCAGTAGCCGAGGTGTCAATATTGGCGATCTTGCCGATCCCTACTGGCGCGCCAGATTTTTAGGTGCAAAGCGGGTGCCAAGTAGTGCGCCCAATTTTTCGGGATTGTTGCCTTAGTGTTTTATTACTTCTATCGTTTTTGCTTTACTTTTTCTAACCTCAGCCAAACTCACGGCTTTGTATGTTACATAGTAGTCTTTCAGCCACAGTGCGTCGGTAGTTTCGGCGGAAAGTGTACTGCTTTGTGTGGTCCATTTGTTGTGGTGCACGTTGCGCCACACGCCCTGGCCATCAGCGGTAGGTATCCATAAATTTAGCCAAAACTCCGGTACGCAGTTCGTCAGCCTTACCTGAAGCGTTTTGTTTTTTAGCCGCCATTCCACCGTTGGTATTTGGGTGGTGCGCAGGTATTGGTCAAACAATGGGCCGTAGTTCATGCCGGTTTTTTCTATCCAAAACTGTTCTACTTGCTTACCGGTTACCGTGCTGTGATAAAACTTCGCGTTCATTTGCTGCAAAATGCTCTTAAACAAAC
>RDXD01000214.1 GCA_004292575.1 Bacteroidota bacterium | reverse complement strand
AGTTTCATATTACAGGATAGGACTTTAACATAAATGTTTTGTTCAAGGCATAAGGCTGTAGCAGCAAGGCAGAGTGCCAAATGGGTATAATGTGTTTGCATTCTTGTGACACGAACGTAGGCAAAGTTACGGTTTTATCAAAAGTCGGAAATTCGTTTGTGCCAACCGTTCTAACGAAAAGGCGCTGTTAATTAAATAACACTCAATGAGTTATGGCTTAATTTATCGGTTACCGTGTGCCATAAACCGATGCGGCTGGTTTGGATATGTTTATTCAAAGGTGCAGTTTTCCGCACCTAATATTTGTCGATTTCGTTTTTGAGGCGTTTAACTTCACTTTCCCACGTAGCGATTACTTCGAGTTGGGCTTGAATTTGTTGTTTTTTTTCTGATTTGGACCGCAGCAAGACAATGCCTTGGATTTCTTCAAGTTCAATTTTTGCAGCCCTTAAATTTGTTACGGCTTGGTCATACTCATAATTTAGCATAGCCAAGTCTTCTTCTCGTTTAGCTGCGTCAGCAGCTCTTTTTTGTTTTTGTTCTTTTTCCATTCTTGCAGACTCGATATCTTGTTGCTCCTTAATTTTTTCTTCTTGCATTTCTAGGACTCTTCGTTGGTCTTGAATTTGTCTTTCAATTTCCGCTTGTTCTGTTTTATGATTTATGTAAACGTATATTGAGCAACCCATGACCAATAGCACGATGAGTACAGAGGCAATAATTAGAGGTTTTTTTGAAGAATTCTTTTTTTGTGGACCAGTTGCTTTTAAAACTTCTTGTACTTTGGAGTCTGCTGACGGCGGTTGAACTATTTGGGTGTTTTTTTGAATTGGTGGTGGAATGCTTTTGAATATTTCTTTCAAATCATCAATCTCGCTGGCTGGTCTCCAATTGTCTTCCCCTTCATACCAAACCAAGGTGTCTCGCATAATTTTTAATTCTAGCAATTCGAGTGTTGAAAATGGACCTTGTTGTTGATCGTCTTTGAATATGTAAAATTTTTGCATGGCTGTTTAATTTCGTTTTTCAGAGGGACAGTAGATCAAGCGCTTTTAGACGTAAAAGTACTTTTTTCTTCTTTAGGGAGTTTAATTTTCTACGGCTTTTGATTTGGAGTGATTTATTTCACCCGGCTAAACCGCAGCGTCTTTACCATCCAATTGGGCAGGGCTTTGTGCGCAGGCCGGTTTTTGAGTTGGAAATACCAGCCCAGTTTTTTCAAAATGGGTACTTTGTAGGTTTCCACATATTCCAGCCAAGTGCCATCGGGGTCTTCGTTGTAGCTAAAGCGGCCGGCGGCATCGCCCATGTTAAAATCGCCGCTATCCACAGTAAGGGGGTACCCTGCATCGGCACATATTTTGGTGTGGGCATCATAGCCCTTAATATCGAAGCAGAGGTGAATATATCCCAGATCGCCCCAGAGGCGGCCATCGAATTGGTTGCCTGTTTGGGGTGGCACGCTTTGCACCAACTCAATGGTAAACGGCCCCAGCAAGTGGGTAAATGCACCGGCCAAGGCGGCACTGCTTTGCAAAATGGCGCGGCTATGGCGGGCGGAGGCTTGCGGCAGACCTGCAAAATCGCTACAGCTACCGTTGGTTTGCTCATAGGCCACGTTCATGGGTAAAATTTGGGTGTAGTAATCCACCGATTTTTCCAATTGACTTACACCTATGGTTACGCCACACACGCCACCGCACAGCTTACCTTCGTTGCAAAACCAGTAGTCGTCTTCCACCACATCAAAAATGTTGCCGTAGGGGTCGTAGAGGTAAAAGTGTAACTTACCCAAGGGATTGGCTGCGGGGGCGGCAATTGTTTTTACACCTTGCTGCATGGCAAAAGCATAAAAGGCCTCCACATCTTTACACCTAATTTTTATGCAGTTAATGCCGGGCTTTCCCCAAATCAGGGCTTGTGCAGCAGGCTGTGGTGTGCGGCTCAGATACTGCCAAATTTCTAAACCACCGCCGCCCTGCATATTCAGCGCTAAAATGGCATAGCGGCTATGCGGCTTGCCACCGGTGTACACTTGCATCAGGTTGGCCTCAGCAGCCTCGGCAAACACCTGAATGTCGAACCCAAAAATTTTCTTGTACCAAGCAAAGGCCTCATTGGCATTGCTTACGCCAATGCCCACCTGCTGTATGCCACTTACCACACGTTCGTTTACCATAGCCCAAATGCGCTTTTGTTTGCTCGGCAATGTTAGCGCAAACTTGGCTTAATTTTTAACCCAAATAAGGGTTGCCCTCCCCGGCCGCTACCATTTGCGGCTGAACTGTAGCCCAATCATAAGCAAGGCATCGCCATTGGTATCGTTTTGAAAAAAGCTGCGAAAGCCGAGGTCGAATTTTGGCCGCCCCAAAAACACGTACTCAAAACCAAATCGGTAGCCCACATTGAACCGTACGCCTTCAGACTCGCTAAAAGTGTATATGTCGCCACTTGGTGTACTACGAACGCCATAACCGTTGGGATTGCCATTGATTTGCAGCCGTGCCACACCGCCGCCGCCAATTTTCAACTTTTGGCGCTTTCCATTAATTACAGCAAACAACAGCGTTGGGGTGCTTTGAATGCCGGCGGTAACGAAGTAAGGCGCTGTTTCTGGCGAAGTAATGTAGAGTCCTTGTTGGCCATGAAACGTAAAGCCAAGATTGTTGTAAAGGCTAAAGCGCTTGTTTAGCCCATATTCGTAGCCAAATTCAATAGCGGTGCCCAGCATATCGCCGCTGCCGTGGGTGGCATAGCTTAGCGCTCCGGAAAGGGCCCGGTATTTAGGCGCCTGTGCAAAAACCGACGTGGTAAAACCCAAAGCGGAGCAGATAACCAGAAAGCTAAATTTTTTCATGGTGCGTTAGTTTTGATGAATCAATACTAACACAGACCGGCAACAACAAAGGTGCGCGGCTTCTATTTTGGCGATTTTTTAACCGGCACTGCTTTGGCTGGTTTAGAGAGCGATTCCAAATTTTGCTTCACAATTTGAAACTCTGGAAACACCTGTAGGGCCTTACCGTACAGCTTTTTGGCTTCGTCGGGCTTTTTGTCTTGAAAAGCCAATACGGCCAGCATATTATAGGCGGCAGCCAACACGGGAGCAGTCTCCGTGTAACCGTTACCCACATCTAGGCCCACTTTCTGTTGTGTGGCTGCGGCGCTATCGGCCACTACTTTGGCCAAGCTTTGCTTGCATTCTAATTTGCGCTCCAGCAAAAACTGCTTGGTGGCCAGCTGATAAAAATTATAGGGCTCTGGTTTTAGCGGGCAAAGCTTTTCGTACCAATCCAAGCTGGTTTTGTGTTCGCCTGCACGGCTGCTTACTTCCGCCAGTAAGGCGAGGGCGGTAATGTTTTTACCATCGGCCTCGTTCTGCTCTTTCGCCATTTTATAGGCACCTCCAAGGTTGTTGGTTTCAAAGTAAATGAGTGCCAGCGTATCGCGATAGCTTTTGTTGCCGCCCAAATACAGGTATTGGGTTACGGCGGCGGCGGCGGTGTGGAGGTCGCTGTATTTTAATGCCGTACGATACATATCAAGGCTTTCGTTTTGGCGCTGTGCCAAGGCCGCGCTATCGGCCTTTTGGGCCGAACATACGCTGGCCACAGCGGCCGAAATCATTACAAAATACATTTTTAACATGGCTGAATGTTTTTGAAGACAATGGTTTAACAATTGTGCTAATTTTAGAGCGCAATATATACACAGAAACTTTAAAAAGTGCAGATTAAGGCAACCCTGTCCACCGTTGGTTTTTGGGCCTTGGGCCTTGTGAAACCGCTGCGGCGGCTAATGTGGCCCATTTGGCTTTGCTGCATTACACTCATAGGCCACACCCAAGTTATGAACCCTCAAGTGGTTTCGCAAAACCTGTTGATGTCGGTTAAAACGGGTGCCGATGCCAGCGCATTGCTACAGCAGTTGGCGCAGATTTCGGTACAACAGCTGGAAACGGCGTTGACTACAGACGCTGCCCGCATGGCATTTTGGATAAACATTTACAATGCCATTACGGCCTACAGCCTCGGTCAAGACCCCGGCCAGTACCGCAACCGCCAGCGTTTTTTCAAGCGCCAGCAAATACAACTGGCCGATGCCACGCTTAGTCTTAACGATGTGGAGCATGGCATTTTGAGGCGTAGCCGCAGTCTGATTAGTTTGGGCTATGCACGCCAGTGGTTTCGCAAAAAAACTAACCTGCGCTTGCAGGTAGATACGCTGGACTACCGCATCCATTTTGCGCTTAACTGTGGTGCAAAAAGCTGCCCGCCCATTGCTTTTTACACACCCAATCGGCTACAAAGCCAGCTAAACCTGGCCACGCGGGGTTTCTTAAAGGCCAATGTGCACCTTAGTGCCAATGCAAGTAAGGTGCAGGTGCCCCGCATACTAGGCTGGTTTCGGGCCGATTTTGGCGGCAAAAAAGGCATCTTAAAGCTGTTGCATACCACAGGTGTGCTGCCGCCGTCGGCCAAGCCCAGCATTGGGTTTGCCCCTTACAATTGGGATTTGATGCCCAAAAATTTTGAATAAAGCCGAAAAAATTTGGTGGCGTAAGAACTTCTCTTTTACTTTGACTTTCAAAGTGCTTTTATGTCTCACAAAAGTCAAAGTCTGCAAGAGTTGCAACAAATACGCCAGTTAATGGAACGCAGCAGCCGTTTTATTAGTTTAAGTGGTTTAAGCGGCATAGCTGCCGGTACATGTGCGCTGGTAGGTGCGGGCCTTGCCATGCCTTATTTGCAGCCCGGTGCTGGCAGGGCCAACGCGGCTGGTAGTGTGCAAAGCCGCAACGGCTATGATTTAAGCGCATGGCAGGCGGATAACTTGTGGGTAGGCATACTGCACAGCAAACTGTTTCACATTGCTGTTGGCACCTTTTTGGCCGCATTCGTGTCGGCATTTTTATTTACATGGCTCAAAAGCAGGCGCCAAGGCATTCCCATATGGGGGCCAGCCAGTTTCCGCCTCATGGTTAATGTATCCATCCCCATGCTGGTGGGCGGTATTTTTTGTATAAAACTGCTGCAAACACAAAACTTTGATCTGTTGGCCCCTACCACACTTATTTTTTACGGCTTGGCCCTGCTAAACGCTTCCAAATACACGTTTCCCGAAATTAGGTATCTTGGCATGGCCATGATGCTGTTAGGAATAGCAAATTGCTGGATTATAGGCCAGGGCATTTACCTTTGGGCTACAGGGTTTGGCCTGCTGCACATTGTTTATGGGGCTTACATGTGGTTTGCTTACGAGCAAAAAGAAGCGCAGGCTTAAGCTGCGGTTCGCATTTTTTCACTTTCAATTTGCTTTCATTGTCTGCTCCCATCAATATTACCAACCTCAACAAAGTGTTTGATAGCCGCATACGGCTGGGCATTATGAGCACCCTTATGGTGAATGCCGCTGTAGGGTATAATGAGCTAAAAGAGCTGCTACAGGTAACGGATGGCAATTTGGCCAGCCACCTCAAAGGGCTTGAAGAAAGCGGCTTCATAAAAGTTCACAAAGGGTTTATAGGCCGCAAAACAAACACCACGTACAGCGCCACCAAGGCGGGCGAAAAGGCTTTTAAACAACACTTAGACGGCCTAGAGGCCATGATTAAGCGCACACAACAGTTACCTTAAAATTTTTTTGCAGCTATACTTTGAAAAACAAAGCACTTTCAATAATTAAAACTACACAACCATGCATGCACAACTTTTTGATTCACGGCCCAAGAGCCAAGCACCCACTGCAAGCGCCGGCCCAAAAGCAACCCTGGTACTTTTTGGCGCCTTGCTTTACCAAGCCCTGTTTTTTCAAGAGAAGATGGCTCTCAACTTTAGCGTTTATAGTGCATTTTGCTTGGTGGCGTTGTGGTGGTTTTATGTGCGGCCACTTGGCAATAGAAACTTTTGGTGGGCTGCCTTCTGCCATGTAATAGCACTTGCAGCGGTGTTGGTACACAATACACTACTGGCTAAAATTGCCGCCGTGCTAACGCTGCTGCTATGCGGTGTGCAGGCAGCTTTTCCGCATCGCAACCTGTACTATGCAGCCCGCACCGCAGTGGCAAAAGGCTTTGCCGCAATGCCGCTGTGGGTGGTGGCCATTTTTGAAACCCGCAGCAAGTTTCCCGGCACGGTGCGGCAGTTTTTTAGGCTGCGTATCTACGCTATTCCGCTTATGCTGGCGCTGCTGTTTTTTGGTATGTATGCCCTGGCCAACCGCGTGTTTGGCCACGCCGCCCAGCA
>RDXD01000382.1 GCA_004292575.1 Bacteroidota bacterium | reverse complement strand
TTGATGGCGCGTATATTTTGTAGGAAGGTCAAAAATGGCCGGCAAATTATCTGCAGCAGTATGTATTGTTTGGTTGCCTTTGCTGTGAAGCGCCTTTACCGTAGTTACCAATGCCGTTGCTTTATCAACCCGATGTGTATGTGTGGCCGATGCCGATAAGGTTCCGAACTTATTTCGAATTGAAGCTTGTGACTCCTCACCAATTCGGTTACTAAAGCTAAAGACATTATCCTGCCTAAACCGCGATCTGTCGGTGGTGTAGTGTAGTCTAAAATCGAATTGCTTTTGGGGTGTTGGCATGTGCAAAACAGTGGCACTAATGGCATAAAGTGTTGGCGAAAACAAAAACCGATTGCTGTCGCTACGAGTGATGAAGCCATTAGAATCGAGCAACGTTGAAACAGCGTTTGCTGATTGCCTGAGGTTATCGATAATGCTGTATGCCTCCACTTTTGCTTTAGTCTTGCTGCTCATGGGGAGTAACACATTTACTCTTCCATCGAAAAGGCGATTTTGGATGTATCGGCGCGACTCAAAGTTTGCTATGGAACCAATGTGCGCACTTTGGATGGTCCAGTTGTCATACTCACGGGCAGTTTTTCCTTTTACTTCGTCGTAAGCTTCGGCGGTGGTGCCAGTACCCACCGTGTTGGCATTTACAATGGCGCCAATTTTAACCTTGCCTGCCAGCGTAAACAGCACGGGGTTTAGTATATAACGCGCCTTGGTATCGGCACCAACCGCCAAGTCGCCAAAAGCAGTAGCCAGGTATTTCTTTTTTAGTTTTAAATTTACAAATACCTTTTCTTCATCTTTTAGCCCGGTAAGCAACCGATTGTCATTTTGATTCTCCAATGCCTGAACTTGATCAAGTACATGCGTAGGAAAACTGTTAAGCATCAGCTCTAATTTATCGGCAAAAACCTCCTCCCCTTCAATCATTATTTTTTCAACCGGCTTATTCTTAAAGTGCAACACGCCATTTTGATCGAGCCTAAAATCTGGTAACTTTTTTACCAAATCTTTCAGCTTGGTGTCGCCGGGGCCCAGGTGTTTTTCTACATTATAGAAAGTGGTATCACCCCGTTTCCAAACTGCTGGTGCGGTAACGGTAGCGCTGGGCAGCGTGCTGGGTGGAATGGGCAACAACTGAGCCGAAAGGTGCAAAGAATCGCCCAAAACATGCCTTTGCAACAACAAAACCGTGTCGGCTAAATAACCGTCGGCACTAATACACAATTTTGAACTATCAATGTCTAAATCGGCTACTTTAAGGCTAAGCACACCTGTCTTCGACGTACCAAACGAAACCATGGCTTGTAGATTCTTGTGATAAAGTCGTCCGGAAAACGTCTCCATAAAGGGCCGCCGTGTACTATCGGTTACCGACACCACCACCCGTACCTGTCCAAAAACTTCACCAACCATCACACTCAAAACCAGCAGCGCCACCGCCAATTTCAAAAACAGCACTTTTCTATATATTGAACGCTTTGCAAACACTATTTGGGATATCGATTCTTGAGTACCTTCTGTATAAAAGACTCACTGAATTCTGGGAACCAAAAATCAGCATCAGTAATGGTGCACCCAGAATCATATTCCTCCAACACAAACGACCGCTTTGACAGGAAGTCATAACCTTCTACGAGCAGTCCAGGTACACCCACCATCATACCCGGACCAACCGCAATTGAAAGCGCAGTGTAGAACCAGCCTTCTGCACTTAGAACACCTTGCCAATTTATAAATATTGCCTTCTGCACCAACAAACCGTTGATCAGTTTTGTTTCAGCAGACAATTTCCATTGTTGATAGCTGGGCTCAAAATTATACATCATGTTGACGCCAGTATCATTAAAATCCATACGTTCCCGAATAATGTTTGAATCCAAATCAACTATCCGTAACGATTGGCGAGCAGCTGTGGGAATAAGTATTGATCTGCGTTCAAATTCCGAAGGCCCGCCCAGCTCAATAACTCCGTCGGGCGGATAATCGCTCAGGTTTAATGGCTCGCAATAACTTACAAACCTTTGCCCTCGGGCTTTGAAAGTGCCGCGGTATTTAAGGGTGGCTACGGTTTGCGCGGCATTACTTGGATCGGTAATTACTTTTGAAATTGAATATGTAGCACAAATGGAAGGCGGCCGAACCGACAATACTTGCGTTAATGCCGCATGGGAAATGAAAAAGAATGCTATGGTGGCTGTAATTGAATTCATGGCTAGATGGATTTAAATGAAGATTAAGCGCCAGTAAATATAAAGTGATACGAATTTTGACTTAACAGCCGAACATGGCTACTTCCACTATAACAGAGGCAGCCATTTGTCGTGCCATAATCTTAGCCAGCCTGAATGCTTCTTCACAAGTATCAGCGGTGGCCATACCAAACCCACCCACTGTTACTGTTCCACAATCGGAACTCTCCATTGTTCCACTTACAGCAGCATGCATAGTACAGCTCCATTTGCCTGTTGCTATATCAAATGAAAACGTAGCGTCAGTACCAACAGTCTGACGATTAGAGGTCGGCGCCGTTAAAGGCGGGGGGGTAGCACTTGCGCTTACACAGGCTACACACACCAACAAAAAAGGAAGGATGATTTTTTTTATGTGTTTGAGTTTTATGCGCTTAATCTTCGGAGTAAAAGTATGTAAAATATGTTTCAAAAATAACTTTAGGCTATAAACTTATTTTAATGAATAAACCATTAGTAAGTGCAAGTGATTAGTCAACAGGCATGGAAATCGCCATCACATTGCCAAATGCAACTATGTGCCGTCAGCATTGCAATCATCCACCATCCGTAAATTGGCAGCACCAAACCCTGGCGCAAACACCCAACGGGCTATCTATAATTCCTACAAAACCACGCTAGGCCCGGTGGGGCTGAACAGCGTATAGCCAAAAGCAAGCGCCTTAAATGGTTCGGGGGGTGGGGGCGCCTTGTACTAACGGGTTCACGCTCAGAGGGGGTATCGGCAATACGACTATATGTCCCCAGCTCTATTATTTATAGTTTAACCAATTCAGGAAAATCTTTCTCGGTGATAAACTTGTCAGAAGTCTCTCTCAACTTTCTTACCTGCGAACCGTTCATCTCAGCATCCGTTTTATCAAATCCCAAAAACCTTCTGTCCAATGCCAAATCAATATCTTCTGAAAAACGGTCAATTAAATTCCATGCTTTACTGAGTGATGTGCCGCCTTTAAAAACTGTATGTGGTGCTATTGAACTGGCAAAAACCAGTTCCAATGTGCGTACAACCCACCAATCTTTTTCTATGGCAGCAGTAGGCAAATTAATTTGCGCCGCCACTTCATTCAAAATGGCTCGCTTGTCTGCTCTACTTAGCTGTAGCCAACTGCTTATTGCTTTTGTGTTCATTGGGCTGATGTCATTAATTTTTTCATAATTACTTTAATCCATTCAGGTGCCAAGGCTATGTCCTGTTTTAGTGCTTCCTGATTTTCTTTCTTAAGAAGTTGTAGTAGCTTTTGTTCTTCCTCTGTTGACACTCTTCCTTCACCAATGGCTTTAAGTGCCTGTATGGCCAAGCCACTAATTGGGCCAACCGCTGCTAAATTTTTAGGACTGGATTTTTTAAATAGAATAGTCCGCTTGCCTATTTTTACCCTTCTGGCTGCCCCATCAGTAAGATACACTGCATTTAATGGCACTTGGGTAGAAAGGCCTAAAGCATTCAATGCATAACTTCCTGTAGGCACTATGCGTGCTTTGTCGCGTTTGGCAATGGCTTTTGCTATTTCTTCTAATGAAGGTGTAATGTTTCCCAATAGCTTGCTTTGCTTAGGGTATAAATAAATACCGAAAGCCAACCGGGTAAGCATGCCCTTTTTTTCTAGCCGCAGCAATATTTTTTTAACGGCTTCGGTGCTGCCAATACTATAAAAATCTTGAGGGAACAAGATGCTGCCCCTACCTCGTTTTTTAATCCAGGCTTCTATTTGTTTATGTATAGACTGTTCTGCCATTTTAATTCAATATTTTGTCCCAATTATAGTAAATATTTGGGACAACTTTAACCAAAACATCAATTAACCAATCAGTAATTAATGACAAAATGTATTCGCAAATTCCTGCCTGCAAAATCACTTCTATTAACTACTTAAATATCAACCACATAAGATTATATTCACACTCACTTTTGTCGCACATTTTGGCAATATTTGCGACAAGCCAACCTTAATTTTGTCCCAATTATCCCCCATATTTGGGACAAACCACTGCCAACTACCTACTGCAAACGAGCCGCTGCATACTGCTTGCTAAAATGCCCCCATGCCACCTTATAATGCTGCCGCCAGACACATGTTGTAAGTTCAAGTGATAGAGTGCAGTACGGATGGCAAGCCACAACAGATTGGGTAACGATGGCCATGTACCGTGACCATTAAAATCATTGCTCTCCATAAGTTGGTAGTGCCAAATCTTACCGGAATTAACCGACGGGCTACCTACAAATCCTACAAAACCACTTCAGGAATCGAGCGGCTGAACAAGTCATAGCCAAAGGCCGCTGTTTCAAATGGTTCGGGGGTTTTTCGTATTGTGCCAAATGGTTCACGCTCAGGGGGGGCGGCTATACGACTAACCTCTTAGTGCCGTGTTTTATTCGTTTATAAATTTTTCGTACAATAGATATAAGTCCAACCAATCAAAATAGCAAAACCTTTCACCCGTAAAAGCCCCGGCAGAAAATATAACCAGATGCTATAAAGCCTTCGCAAAAGCCCGCCCTGGCCGCTAAGCCAAGCATAACGGTTTTGACCATGGTTAAATCTAAGCGCTACGGTCGATTGCCACGGGCAAAGCAATTTTGGCAACTGCCAAAACCCTTATTTCTAACTTCCTACCTGCCAAAAATAGCCTAACCATCATGCACTTAGGTGCCACACCCATAAAAGGCAACAGGCCGCTTTACTTTAGGCATTGGCTGCTGCCTGCCGGGTATTTGGGCGCAACGCGGCTGCTGGGCCAATGCGCATTGCAACCAAACCGCGCCCAAAAGTGTTTGTTTGTACGCCAAGTGCGTGGCACCAACTAAAACACAGCTCGTGGTGCACTTGGACACTGAACGCTAGCCGCTACCTTTGCGCCATCACAAATACAGATACCCCTTGCAACCCATTGCCGACATACGACGCGACTACAAGCTACAGCAGCTGCTGGAAACTGATGCTGCCCAAAACCCTTTTGACCAATTTGCCCATTGGTGGCAACAAGCCCTTGATGCACAGATAGACGAGGTGAACGCCATGACGCTTTGTACCGTGGATGACGCAGGCCAGCCACAGGGCCGCATTGTGCTGCTAAAGGATTATGATGCTGATGGTTTTGTGTTTTTTACCAACTACAACAGCCACAAAGGCCAGCAATTGCTGCACAACCCCAAAGCCGCATTGGTGTTTTTTTGGAAAGAATTGGAGCGGCAGGTGCGCATATCGGGCACAGTGCAGCCCATTGAGGCCGCCCAAAGCGATGCTTATTTTGCCAGCCGCCCGCCCGGCAGTAGGCTGGGGGCATGGGCTAGCCCGCAAAGTAGCCCCATTAATGGTAGAGAACCGCTGGAGCAAAACCTAGCGGCGCTGGTAGCGCAGCACCCCAATGGCGATGTGCAGCGCCCGCCGCACTGGGGCGGCTACTGCCTGGCACCCACGCAAATAGAGTTTTGGCAAGGCCGCCCAAGCCGCCTGCACGATAGGCTGCTGTACACCAAAACCGAGCAGCAGTGGCGCATTCAGCGCTTGGCGCCCTAATTATTGAGGGGTTAAACACGTTTTTTATACGGCTCCGCGTATTTTCACGCCCAAATTATACTTGCAACATGCGTTTTACCATTGCCACGTTGTCCATATTGCTGTGCTTGTGCAGCGCGGCCACCCATGCGCAAACCTTGTTTACCTACGGTGGCAAAACGGTTTCTAAAGCCGAGTTTATGAACGCCTTTAACAAAAACCCCGTTGAAGGCAACCGCAAGCAAGCCATAGAAGCCTACCTGCCACTCTATGTGAATTACAAGCTGAAGGTGCAAGATGCCTACGACCGTAAAATGGACACCCTTCCCAACCAAGTGGCTGAGGCCAACAACTATCGGCAACAAGCCGTTGAAACCTTTTTAAACGCCAAAGCGGGCACCGATGCACTGGTGCTGGAAGCCCTTAAGCATACCCAAACCGACCGGGAGGTAGCCCACCTTTTTATAGCCGTAAATGGTACCAACCCGGTGCTTGCGGCCAACGCTGCGCAAATGGCCAGCAAAGCTGCCGATGCCCTGGCAAGTGGGGCAGCTTTTGAAGATGTGTTGAAACAATATGGCACAGAGCCGGAGCGCTTAACCCAAGGCATGCAAACCAGTTGGATAACGGCTTTTACACTACCCTACCGCTTCGAAAAAGCCATTTATACCGCACCAGTTGGCGGCCATACTACACCCATAAAAGGAACCAACGGCTGGCACATTTTTAAAATTGTAAACGAACGGCCTGCCGCAGGAAACGTGAAACTGGCACAAATACTGCTGGTACCATTGGACAAAACACAGCCCAATACCACCAAAGCCACCGCCGACTCGGTTTTTAAACTGCTGCAAAATGGAGCCGATTTTGCCAAGTTGGCCCTAACCCTAAGCGCCGACCGCAGCAGCTATAACAACGGCGGCCAGCTGCCGCCTTTTGGCGTAGGTTCCTACGATGCCAAGTTTGAAGCGGTAGCATTTGGCCTTGATAAACCCGGGCAAATAGCGCCACCATTTGAAACCAGCTTTGGGTGGCATATACTAAAACTCATTGAAAAACGGCCCGTAGCCAGCGACACCGCCGATGCCGAAAACCTAGCACTGCTGCGCCAAAAAGTGCTGGAAACAGGCCGCATGGAGGGTGCTAAGCGCAGTTTTATTGCCAGCCAAATGGCGGCGCTGTCTTACAAACCAGTTTCAAATCTTAACCTCGATGGCCTGTGGCAGTACACCGACAGCATCATTAAAAACAAACCCGTGGCTGGCTTAACCACCAAGGCATCAACCCCAATTTTTAATTTTTACAAAAAAACATATAGCGCCAGCGATTTTGCCACATACGCAAAAAACCAGGTAAACAGTGGCTACCCCATTGCCAGCTACAGCGGCACGTTTGATGAGTTTTTGGCAATAGCGGCCGAAAACGAATGGCGGGCCAATGCACCACGCCTGTACCCCGCACTAAGCGCACAAATAAAAGAGTTTGCGGAGGCCAACCTTCTTTTTGAGTCGATGGAAAAACAGGTGTGGAGCAGGGCATCGGAAGACCTAAAAGGTCTGCAGGCGTACTACAAAAGCAAGCCGGGGAAATATACCTGGGGCGAAAGCTTAAACGCCATAATTGTAACTGCCGACCCGGTGCAAATGAAAATGGTGCAAGACAGTATAAGGGCCAACCCTGCCAGCTGGCGGTTTACGGCCGAAGCCACCAGCCCCACGGGCGGCCTGGTAATAGACAGTGGGCGCTTTGAAATAACCCAATTGCCCGACCTTAATTTTACCGGCGTGGGCATGGGGCAATTTACGCCCGTTATAACCAACGCCCAAGATAGCAGCCAAACCTGTGCCTTTGTGGTAAGCAGGGTGCCGGTCGGTGGGCAGCGCAGCTTTGAAGAAGCCCGCGGCTTTATTGTAAACGATTACCAGCAAGTGCTGGAAAAGCAATGGATAGACAGGCTAAAGAAACGCTATCCGGTGGTTATAAACCAGCAGGTACAAAAAACACTTTAGCCCCTGCCGCGCATTTTCTATAGCACCAATTTGTACAACTGCGGGGTATAGCCCGTAATGACAAACTTAAAACGGTTGCCGTAAGTACCATAGTTGCTGCCTTCGCGCTTGGTGTACACCGCTATGGCACCGCCGGCACCGCCCATAATAACCCCAAAAAACGGTGGACGCATCACTTTTACCATGGCTATGTCGGGCGTGCTTATGCTCAAAATGCCCTGTAAATCGGTCTGTATTTCGTCAACAAAGTAGGCCGGTTCTGCATCTCGCCAAGTAACGTTGGGTTCAACATCGGTACCGTTGCGCAAAATGTTTAGCCCAGGCACGCGCCCTATTAAAAAATCGAATACGGTAAGCGCCGTACTCAACTGCTGATCGTCGATGCCGTCGAACGTATAGCCGTTGCCCAAGAAAAATCCGCTTACATACCTATCGGCAAATTTATCGAGGTTGGTTTTTGCCTTACCCGTTACCACCACGTTTTGCAGCGTATTTCCATTATCAGCCGTTTTTGGCCCGCTTGCACCTGCAGTAAGTGTGTCGGTGGCAGGTACACCAACAGGCAGGCGCAGGGTGCACTCGGCAAAAGCGTAAAAACTTGAATCTACAGGTGTTTCTACCTCCACATCTAGCCAGTTGTTTTTAGACTTGTCAATGGGGGTAAACACCAGCGTGGCGCGCTCTTCAAACAACAAGTTTTGAAGTTGAAAGTAACCGTCGGCATCCACATTAACCGGCTTGGCAAACACCATTTCTTTCCCCTTCATGGCCAGTGCATTAATAACCGGCGGCGGCTTCTTGCCCTTTACCCTGCCCAATACATGTACCATTTCGCGCTGCACTTTGGCCCTTAGCACATACACGCCCTTTGGCAGGCTATCGGGCAGCGCAATGGCGGCGGTTGCCAATCCATCTACTAGCGGGTACCGCAGCTGCCACTGTAGCCGCTGGTCAGCAGCTTCTATGGCAATATGCAAGGTGCTGTATTTAGGCGTCTTCACGCCAGGGTTTTGGTATGTGGCTTCCAAAAGCAAGGTGGCGCCGGGCTTCAACGCTGTGGGTTGGGTGCGCAGTATTAGTGTAGCCTGTGCCAAGCCCCATAGCGGTGCAGCAAAACACAACCCTATTAAAATAAATCCACCCTTCATGGTGCAAATATGAAGCAGTTTATGACAAGTATTTTGGCATTTGTATGTTGTTTGTACATACTACTCTGTACAGCACTATCGCTAAATATCTTAAGAGGACCTTTTGTGCCCTTCTATTGCCACCATGCTGCACTTATAACTTGCACACCGCAAACGGAAAAAAGCAAAACAACCCCAATACCAACAAAAGCCTGCCCAACCAAACAGTACCGCATCCAGCAGGCATTAACTGAAATTGAACCCATCAATGCCAACACATCGTAGGTCTGCACATATCACTTTCTCATATAAAGCTGGCCATTGGCTAGGCTTTGGTTAGCAACTCATCTACCATACACAAGGGCGTTGGAAGCGTACCTTCCAAAAACGCTTGTATAAATGGGATATATTTACATTTGTCAACAGTAGTAGCTCTGTTTCGATTGCTTCGAGCTTGTTAAATAATCTTCGACTGCCAAATAGCCCTTGGCCAAAACATATTTTTTCGAAAATGCGCCATAAGAAATTAGCATCATTTATCATAACCCTATTTTGCCTAAACGCCTATAGCCAAACGCTATACTTTCAATCGCTAACGGTAAACGATGGCCTGTCGCAACACGACGTAAGTTGTGTATTGCAGGATAGCTACGGATTTATTTGGATTGGCACCTATGATGGCCTAAACCGCTATGATGGATCGAAGGTCTTGAACTTTTCTCACAAAAGCGCAGATACAGAAAGCCTTTCAAGTAATCGTATTTTATGTCTTTTTGAAGATTCAAAACAAAGAATTTGGATTGGCACCGACGGAAGTGGATTAACCTACTACTCACTTATTACCCAAAAGTTTGTTAGAGTAGAAACGCCAAAGGGCTTTGATAAAATAACAGACATAGCTGAAACCAGTAAAGGCGAAATCTACTTTGCTACTTCTAGAGGCATTCTAAAAACCATAAAAAATGACATTATTACTGTAGATATTTTACAACTGCCCATTACGGGACTAAGGATAACCGACATTGCAATTGCCAACGGCAATAACATATTCTTTTCAACAAACCAAGGTATATGGCATCTAGAAAACAATACTTGCAAACAAATCCCCGGTACCGAAAATCTGTATTGTGCTAAATTAATTTTTGACAGCAACGGTAGTCTTTGGAGCATTATGAACGGGAAGCTGAAAGTGATTAAAAAAAATCAATCTTCATACACAATCGACGATTTTGCATTGTTGCCATTGCTCAAAAACGGCGCATTGTGTCAATCGAAGGATGGCACCATCTGGGTTGGGTCACAAAATGATGGACTATTCAACGTTTCCCCATCCAACCAAACCATTATTCAAAATATAAAATACAATGCACTGGAGAATAGAGGCTTGCTGAGCAACACGATATTAAGTCTATATTGCGACAAAGACAATAACTTGTGGATTGGAAACAGTCAGGGCCTTTGTTTTACCCATCTTTCTCCAAGGGCGTTCAAGAATATATCATTCGATGGCATTGCAAACATCAGCAAAACACCACACATCAGCACGCTATTAATTGATGGTGAATATCTATATTTTGGAGTACAAAACCGAGGCTTTTTCAGGCAATCCATATCAACTAAAAAGTCGGAAGAATTAATTAAAAATGAATACTTAAATCCAATTTGTATTCAAAAAACAGGCGGCACCATCTATCTGGGAACCAATAAAGGTTTGTATGCCAATGTAAAAGAAAGTACCGTTTTTTCACCGCTAGGCATTACGCCGCGCCAAGACAAGGCTCTTGCAAATCAGGTACATGCAGTATGTACCGATGAAAACGGGACTACATACTTTGGCACATTTTCTGGGCTAATTGTAAAGAATGAAAGCACAACAGATTGGATACACTACCTCTATCAACAAGCCGAAGAACTAAGAGGAAAACGAATTTACAGCTTGTTGTATGACAAAGACGAGAACTGCATTTGGATAGGTACCATAAGCAATGGACTCTATAAACTAAATTTGACCAAAACAGGGAGCTTTCTTTCACTGGAGGTTTATAACAAAAGTATGAAAGCAAACTATCAAATTGCGGACAACACCATTTGGTGTTTCTACAGAGACAAAAGCGGAAATCTTTGGATTGGAACCGATGCAGGGCTGCTTAAAAAGGAAAAAACATCCCCTAAAATAGTGCAGCTTAAAACCGAAGAAATAGTTGACAAAAAAATTATGGGTATTTTAGAAGACGATAATGGTAATCTATGGCTAACTAATTCCCAAGGGCTTATCCGGTTTAATACACTAAAACAGACAGTACGCCGATACTCATACACCGACGGACTACAATCCAGCACATTTACAGAAGCTGTTGGCAAGGGCAAAGATGGCACACTCTACTTTGGTAGCATACACGGTATTGACTATTTCAACCCACAGCAAATTAAAAACAGCCCCTATAAATCCACTATCGCTATTTCTGATTTCAAAATTCACAATACCAGCATTTCACCAACTATAAGCTACTTCGGCAACATTGTATTAGAAAAATCTATCAACAACATTCAAGCACTAACGCTAACGCATCGACAAAATAATTTTCTCTTTGAATTTACAGGCACAACCTATAACAACAACACTGAAAATCAGTTTCGGTATAAACTTGAGGGCAATGATACCGGCTGGATATATAAAAAGGGCAAAAATTGTTTTGCCAGTTATTCAAACCTTAATCCCGGTCAATACACATTTTGGGCCGACGCTGCCAATAGCGATGGCGTATGGAGCGACCAGCCAAAGACAATTGTCGTAAAAATTCTACCTGCTCCATGGTTGTCTATATGGGCATATTTTGCATACTGCATTGTTGGAGGCGGTATAATTTTTGGTTTTATGTACTTGCGCAACAACAGGCAAAAACTAAAGCACGAAATAGCGCTCAAAAACATACAATACAATAGGGACAAAGAAATAAACGACCTCAAACTCATGTTTTTTACAGATGTGGCTCATGAATTTAAAACGCCACTATCGCTAATTGTTGGCCCAATAAACGATTTAAATCACGAAAGCATAACCGACGAACACCGTTCGTTTTGTTTCAAAATAATCTCTCGCAACACCAAAAGAATGATGTTCCTCGTGAGTCAATTGTTAGATTTTAGCAAACTAAATGATAATCAGAATATTCTAAAGGTCTCAAAAAGCGATTTATCTGAATTTATAACGACGGTTACAAAAGCGTTTTTGTGGCAAGCAAAAAACGAAGACATTACATTTAAAGTAATTACTCGCGACGCCTTTCAATGTTTTTTTGACAGAGACCTCATTGAAAAAGTAGTTTACAATCTACTTTCAAATGCTTTTAAAAATACACCGGCTCACGGCACTGTAGAAATTGAAGTGAAGCCAATATGGAATAATGATAAACAGATTGCCAATATAATAGTACGAGACAGCGGAAATGGAATTCCTGACGACCAAAAGAGCAAAATTTTCGATCGCTATTTCCATGGCAACCAACGCTCCTCCTCAGGCATAGGCCTTCACCTAAGCCATAGCTTGCTTACTGCACACAGAGGGACGCTAACGGTTGCAAACAGTGCTTATGGCGGCGCTGAGTTTATTGTATCCATTCCCGTTTCGGAAAATGAATATCGCGATTTTGAATGCTCTACTGTTATTGAAAACCAAACAGGACTAGTGGGAATTCTTCAAGAAACTGACGAACGCCAACACAAACTGGATGATGAACACGAAACCATTCTTATTGTGGAGGATGACCATGATTTAAGGGCATATTTAAAAAATACCCTGAACTCAAAATATGTAGTAATTGAGGCCCATGATGGAAGCGAGGGATTGAGACAAGCCGTTGAAAAAATGCCCGATATCATCATCACCGATGTAATGATGCCAGTAATGAATGGTATTGAGATGTGCAAGAGGCTAAAAGCAAATGAGGAAACATCGCATATCCCCATTCTGATTTTGACAGCCAAAACAGCACAAGAACAAGAAAATGAAGGTTTGGAAGCTGGCGCATTTGACTATATCGCAAAACCATTTAACACCCAATCGCTATTTAAAAAAATAGATAATATCATCGAATCTCGCAAAAGCTTTAGAAACTCAATTGCAGGTTTAAACCTCAACATGGATATCAAAAAGCACTACACCCCGTTCGACCAAAAACTAATATCCAATGCCGTAAAGGTGATTCAAAACAATATTAGCAATGGAGACTACTCGGTGGAAGATTTTGCTAAAGCGGTAGGATTTAGCAGAATGCAGTTACACCGTAAGCTAAAGTCATTAACCGGTTGTTCGGCCACCGAGTTTATAAACATCATAAAAATTGACTATGCAACCAAGATGTTCGACAATGGATGCGATCGTGTAAACGAAGCCATGGATGCGGTTGGCATTACCAGTCATTCATATTTCAACAAGCTCTTTAAAAAAGTAAACGGGAACACCCCTTCGGAATATCTTAAGGCAAAACATTGACACGGTTGCCAGCGGCAAAATCAAGTTTTAAGGCAAACAACCACACGGCAAACCTTAGCCTTCAAGGTCAATACTAAAACCCATTATCACCGACAAGCCTTGCGGCATGCGGAAAAAAAGAGCTTAGCAGTGCCTGGTTTGCTTTTAGGGCGTAATTACAACTTTGCTAGAATACGTGCCCGCTTTACTTTGGATTTTTAAAACATACATGCCAGGTTGTAAAGCCTGTGTTGACACTTCAATATTTTGCTGGGGACCGCTAAATGTCTTCTGCCTCACAATTCTTTGATTAATGTCTAACAACTGTACAAATACGTTGTCCTCCGTATTTGTAAACCGAACTGTGATAGATTCATCTCGTTTAATTGGATTAGGGAAAATAGAAAATGTGGAGGTGGCGCCAAACTTAACCGCTATGACTTTTGATAGCGTTGATTTGCCGTCAAAATCATATTGCTTTAGCTGGTAATAATTGGTGCCTACATGGGGCTTTTCGTCGGGAAAAAAGTAGCTATTGTGGCTTGAGTAAACATTCTTGGAATTTACCCTGCCAATAGATTTAAACTCAGCGTTCACATTAAGCTTAAGCATTTCGAAGTGACTGCTGTTTACTTCATTTGTGGTTTTCCAGTTCAACTCAATTTTCTTCTGCACTGCTTTACCTTCGAAGCCTAACAATTGAACCGGCAATACCCCACCCACAGGCGGGGGACTAACTATGTAGTTTCCCAGCCTGTGAACCAAAAAGTCAATGTTCACATAGCCCTGGGTTGCGTTTACGTTTCTTAAACCCGTATTCACAATTCTCAAAGTATGCACAGTGTTTACCAAGTTATTGTTTGTGTATATTAAAGATTTGGCTTGTGTGGCATTAGAATACAGGTCAAAATCATTCAACACCAGCACATCATCTAAATATACGTCAACAATACCCATTTGGGAGCCCCTGCGTGCAAAATAAGAAATGTGATTACCCACAAAATGAAACTCGGCAAATGAGCCAGGCGTGTTGTTCCAGGTTATGGTACCCATACTATCCAATACATTGCTCGAGGTAGGCCAGGTTTCGCTATAATGTATGGCAAGTCTTGATAAATCGTCGGTAACATAGTCGTTAAAAACCACACCTTGTGTAAAATTAGAGGTTGTTGGTGTGTTTCTCCATATTGGGGTTGTAACATTAGTGTACACATTAGCCCACAATCTAATATTCATTGCATCCCTCAAATTATAAGCATAGAGCTCATCTTTGAAAGTGTTATTAAACAAATACAAGTTGCCATTAATATTTGGGACGTCAACGGAGATGTGATCAACCACAACTCCACCAGGCGTATTGTCACTCATTCTTCTAATGTTGTTTTCAAAAGCGTTATTTTTTAGCACCACATTCCATGCCGGCTGTGCCTCCTGAAAAAAAGGATTAAAAGACGCCCCTAAAGCAACTCCAGCAAGACCATTGAATCTAAAAGTGCTTGAATCAATTACTACGTTACTGGTTTTAGCAGTGATGCCAAATCTTCCGGTATTTTCAAAAATAGAGTTTTTAACAATAAATGCCTTTGGCACCCAACCGAGTGGACTTGCTATTGTACCAGCTACAATCCAACTCGGCGGCGTTTCTTTAAGTACAACAGTTACGGGACTGTTATTGACTACCGCCGGGTCGCTGCTCTCAATGGTTCCCGTCCATACGGGCTGAAAATTTGCATCTAAAAACTGAATGCGGCTGTCGGGTTTTAAATCGGCAACCCACAGACAAGTACAAGCCGTGTACGTTTAAGCCATCATCACCTGGGGTATTTCTCACCACTACACTATCCAATAGAATAAACCCTCTACAATGGGCTATATGTATGCCATCGCGTGGCGATACTGCAACTCTGTTTCCAGGAGGCTCAATTTTAACTTTGGTAAGCGTAATGTCTTTGTTATCGACAAAATGGTAAACAAAGCCTGTAGAATTGTGGGTAATAACGTTTTTGAAGTTTACGTTTTCTGATTTGCCGGTAACACATTGCAAACCTCCATGGTTACCCTGAAACCAAAACACATGATCACCAACAGCAACGGTGTCTGCAAGTGCTTTAAAATCCAGCCGCATTAATCTTCCAGATCCCCCTGAAACGGGCGCCCAAGTAGGCAAACCCGTATCCCAGGTTACCCTTAAAGTTTTGTTTCTTTCACTAAGTTTATCGTAAACACCCATAATGTATGGTTTTACAATATTCATGGGGTGTCCTGGTAAAATATCGACGGTTACATTATTGCCGGTTTTTGCGGTTACAATACCAGCGGTATAATAATACGGATCGTTATCAAAAACCAGGTTTTCGATGTCAATATTTTTGGAAAATCTAATTTGTAACAACATCGGCAACACAGCGTTTTCAACACCGCTATTAAACCGCACAAGTCTGGTTGATGGCTGATTGCCTATAGTGGCGCCACGAAGTATAATATTATTGGCATTGAGAATTCTAACATAAATATTGCTAGCTCCCGCTGTTATTAAATCGTATCTCCCCGATTCAAATAGTACAATCTGAGGCGTATTAGATGCAATGGCAGCATTAATGGCATTTCTAATGGGCTGGGTGTCGTCTATACCGTCGTCTGGAATTGCGCCGTATGTTCTTACCAAAATGGTACTGTAGCCAAAATCTTCATATTCATCTATGGCACAGTTACCCGCAAGCGACTGCAACAAAAACAAACAGAACAACGCCAAAGTAATTTTCATATAAACTATTTAAGACCCAAGTAAAAATGAGAAAACGTGAATGCGGCCCAGCACAACATCTAATTTGTAAATATGGTTAGAAAGCTCAGCACAATAACCGGTTATAAACAAAATAGCTAATGGTACTCAGATGTTTGAAACAGCTTCAAACACCCGAGTACTGTTAACTAAAACTAAATATTCAAGACAAAAAATACAGGTCAATTATTTGACAATAGTTGCCGTGTGCACATGTACACCATTATTCGAAATTTTTAACAAATAGGTGCCGGCCGGGTATGCTGACAACAACATGGTTAAATTAGCTCCTTTTACGGTTTGCGCCTGCAGAGTAACGCCGGATAAGGTGTAGAGAATGGCAGTATTGGTTCCATCGGGCAAACCAGACACCAAAAGGCGATCTGCAACTGGGTTTGGACCTACCGTTATAGACAAGGTTCTTCCGTTTGTTTGCAGTATCTTACTGTACACAAAACTGCCATCTTTGTCAACGAGCTTCAGCTTAAAATAAGCTTGGCCACTATGGGTGTAGTTGAACGCGTAGTTAGAGTTGCTTCCAGTACCCTTAACAGAACCAACCTCTTTAAAATCGGCACCGTTGGTACTGTATAACACTACATATTTATCAAAATTACTTTCCGAGGCAGAATTCCAACTAAGTGTACTTACATTTTCTTTGGTGGAAAGCTTAAGATCGGTAATAGAAACAGGCAACACCGTAACTGATGAGGTTACAGTACCCCAGGTTTTGGCAATCCTTATTTCGTCAATAATCATGGGTCGGGTATTAGAGCCACTACGCACAAATATATTGGTTAAATTGGCTACCGTACCACCAGCAATGTCGGCAAAAGTAGGTGTGGGCTCTGTGGCGGCTGCACCAAGATTGGCCGAAGCAGGATTAACCCACGCAGATACCGTGCCCGCGCCAGTTGCGCCTGGGGTATATGCCATTACCACCATAATAGTGGCACCCAGCGTAAACCGCTGGTTAGTTGTATTTGCGGGAGTCGGCACAGTAGCGGCACCATTAAATCCTAATTCAAATGTTGTGCCATCGGCGTTCGGAATTACATACATGCAACCAGATGCTGTACTAACATTACCAAAGGTAAAATAATAAGTAGCATTGCCAACCGCAGGCGGATATACGCCTATTCTAATTAGGAAAGATGCGTAAGTTTTACTGGTTTGCCCCGTAAAAATCAATTGCTGAATAGCACCACTTGGCTGATTGCCAACCCTAAGCGCATAGGATGATGGTACTGAAAACAAACCGGGATACGTAAGTGCGCTATCTACCACTTGAGCGCCCAATCCCGCGGCAGTAGGCCCCGTCCAAGTATTCTGTGGCGCCAATGTGCCTAAAGGCGTCGATGAAAAAGGCTCATAGATTGGCAAAGACAGCTGAGCTTTTAGGGATGTTCCCAAAACGATAAAAGAAAAAAACACCATGCAAACATGTTTCATAATCTGAAAATTTAATTGTTATGTAAAAAAATATTAACCCTAAATTCAAGTAAATTGCCTAAAATCCTTTGTTACCCTTTTTAACCAATGTTTTTGTACTCTTCTCATCTGCCTTTACTGCTGTTTCAGCATTTCCCGAATAACTGTTATCACCTACCGTAACGTTACTACAGTTTTTAAACTCGAACACAGGAGCTTTGGGATAAAGTTGCAAAGCCTCATTGGTTTGGGTGATGGTATTGCCATTTATGGTCAACCCATCTACCCTATCGGCTATCACAATTCTATTGTCAAACGTACGAATACTATTTCCTTCAAAGCGTATGTTTCTATCAAAAAGGGCTGTCTGATCAAACGACCTTCCCAAGCGTGGCCAAATGTTAAGCACAGCATGTTCTCCCCCCCCGTAGGCACAATAATTAAACTTGTTGTTACGAATAAGCACGTCTGTTACAGCACCCGACTCATACCAGAAAAACGACTCCCCCCTTAAAAAAACAGACGACATCATAGAAGAAAACTCGTTGTTTTCAATTACAGTTTTTAAGGGGGTTTTGAGAACTACGTTTCTAGCCCTGTGGTTCCTAATGGTACAACCACGCATGGTAAACTCCGGGTTCCAAGTTTTGTTTTCCAACACATTCCCCTTTTTTAAGCCATTTGGCATTGCTTTGGTAAAAGTTAGCTCCAAGTATTCTTCATTTATTTTTTTTACAGATTTAATCACCCCAATTTGTCCCCTTTCAGGCGACGGTTGGGTAATAAACCACACCTCATCCAATGGAGCCGCAAACTGAAAACCAAGCTGTTCAAAATGTTTAAATTTAACCCGAACCGAACGTTCACCAGTTACCTCATCCACCTCCACGTATGTACCATGTACATTTGTGCCATCATCCAGCATATTTTCAAATCTACAGTTTTCAACTAAAATAGAGCCCTTGCAGTTACAAAAGTGTGTAGCATCAGCTGTTGTAGAAACAACACGATTAGAGCCGCTACGAAGATAGATTCCACTATTGAGTACTTTTATTTGTTGAGACCGCTCGAATAAAAAACCCATACCAAGGGCATGATGGATTACGACGCCATTTATCTCAATATCAGATGAATTTCGAAAATCAAAAGCCGGCGCGTAACGATCATGTTCACGATCGCCTTTGGAATCTAGCAATGAACCAATTGGTGGATAGTTTTTAAGCTTTTCGTGAAAGCGCAGGTTGCCATTCGGCAATTGCTCAACCAACTTCGGATCACTTTCCATATCCCATGCACCATGTGCCGGCCGCTTTTCTACAGCATCAAATGCCAAGGTGCTGCCCAGCTTTACATAACTGAAACCATCAATGTTAGGAAACTCAAGTTTGCCGTTTTTGATAACCCAGGAAAAGCCTTCCTTGCGGGGCTTAATGTCGCGCCAGCCTTCTTTTTCATTAACGGCCATTACTTCGCCCAGAAAATTGAAGGGGATATCCCAGTCGATTGTTAGATTTTTTACAACTACACTTTTGCAACCGTCAAACAGAAACGGCATACATTGTCCATGGAAAACAAATTGGGCATTATTGCCTTCAACAATTACCGAACGAAACTTGCCGAAATTGAAGATGATTTTTTTATACCCATTTCCGTGATTGGTTATTTCAAGATACTTACCTGTGGCGTAATCCGGTAAAAACTTGTAGGTTCCACTTTCAAAAGTGAGGTGAATATCCTTATCGTTACTTTTATCAAGTATATCACGAATTATCGGTGTCATATCGCCATCAGCAGGCTTAACAACGAAGGTGCCCCCTGCAAAACCCTTGACAGCCATACCAATGCATAAGCAAGCTAGTATAAGCTTCAAACTCATTTTTAAATAAATACCGGGAATTTGTTTTGACATAATGCGACGTTGTTAAACTAAAATGAAGCGCTTGAGTACTTGGGCGAGGTCGTAATTTTGCTACTGGTATAAAAACCTGTTACGCGTCACTTTATCAGATTCATTTTGGGATTCACAATTTCGTTGAATACGTTTAGCTCTTTAAAGGTAACGTTTATTAAGTCTAAAATCTTCTTAGTAAAAGGATACACATTCGCTTTTCTGTACGCATCCAACTCCGATTCTGGTATTTCCCCTTCTTTCTTTTTGCGCTCCATTTCTTTCTGCGCCACCATTAAGTCGGCCTTGGCCTCAGAAATACCTTTTTTCAATGTTGAATCCAACTTGAAATACGCTACGGCCTCTGTGGCATAAAAGTCGGCCTTCTTTTTCTGAATGTCGGTTTGTGCGTTTACAACGCCTGCAAGCAGCATGGCTGCCACAATTAAGATACCTTTCATTTGTGTTTGTTTTTTGTGTTTAAAAAAAAGTTAATACAGATGTCTTAAAGGCTACGCTAGTTAGTAGTAGGTAGTCCAAAATTTTCTTTTATAACAGTCACATTCTCCAGAAAAACCGACCTGTTGGGGTCAGTACTTCGTCCAAATTGTTTACGTGAAGGGTCTAGGCCTTTTATGGTCGGCGCTTTTACTTTGTTATTCATAAAAATCAAACCTGTGGTTGAAGTAATTGCGAAGGCTGGGCTAAGGGAATTAAGCACCACATTATCAGAAATGTTTACATTGTTATGGGCCCCCAATGATGCCGTTTTTCCGTTGCCACCAATGGCATAAACCGCAATGCCAACATCCTGGCAATTTTCAATAGTGTTATTGGTTATGGTAAGGTTATTGCCGCTGCCCGCTTCCAACCATTGGTGCTCGGGAGAACACTTGATGGCCATACCCCAATTACCGACACATCTATTATTTGCAATTGTTCCATTACTAGCTTTACTTATAATTCCTCGGCTGCGGTTTGGCCCGGCAATGCAATCCACCACTTCGAATCCATTTCCTACTCTATTAGATGAGGCTATCACGCTACCCATCGGCAAATTGATTGCTCTATCTACCTCTATTACATATACATTTTCAGCGTCCTTGGTTTTTCCCGACTCTCGCAGTAGCTTTTGAGCACTTAAAAACACCTTCTCAGCCAAATTTAATGCCCTGCCGGATTTTATGGACTTAACAGTTGCGTCGGGCAATCTTGTGCCGTCGTAAGACACCAACTCTACCGGGTCACCAACCATAACATCGGGCTCAAAACCAGCCTTGCCAACAACAGTAAGCAAATTACCATTGGTTTCTGTTATTACATGGTAATTGCCACTTATGGCAAACCCGTCGTCTCCATTATATCTGGCCACACAATTTCTGTAGGATGGTCCAATTTGGGCAGACTTAGAATGGAAACCATCCGCGTTGTTACTTCGCATTCTCCTAACGCCTCGTTTAACAAGATCTGTTTCAAGCGGCCTGCGATCAACTTTGCAACCTATGTACTTTGAACCGTTACAACTCCGTTCAAAAAAAGCAAATGTGGGCCCAGCATATAAACACACATTTTCCAAAGTCAACTTTTCACAACCTTCCATCACAACGGCATGGGGCGCAAATCGGGTATTGTAAGAATCAAATACTACGATGTCACCAATATCTTCAAAGGCAAAAGCGTCGTTCTTGGGTGTCTTTTTGTTAAACACCACTCGTCTGTTGCGATTGTCAACCTCGTAAGTAACACCATAATAAGTGCGAGTAACCAATTCTGCGGTTACAGGGTCAAAAATTTCAAGCTTTTCGTTGCGCAAGTTCGTTGAATATCCGTCAATAATGTCAACAGTTAAAGTTGTTTTATCCGGTGATATTTCAACTATTTTTCCTTGGGTAAATGGCAACGGGTCATAATCTATGGACAAGCCAACTAGCTTCAGGTTTTTACAGTTTATGATGTTAATAGCTTGTACCGTTTCTGTACATATCAACTCCACACCTTTTGCCAAAATGGTAACATCCTTTAAATCCTGCAGCAATAAATGCCTATTTCCTTTCGGGGTTAGCCTGTATCTACCAGGAGGAACAAGTATTTCTTTTTTTCCTTTTGACACTTCTCTGTTAATATGCCGTTGCAAGTCAAAATCCTTTCCTGAGTCTATTTGCGCAAAGCTATCTATAGTGCCAATATGCAAAAGAACGATTATTGCCACCAAGACCACATTTAACATCTTCTTCATTTCTTAAATATTTATTCGTTCCAAAACATCTTCTACTTTATTACTCCACTAAATTGCTCTCTCTGTTTATGCTTTATGTAATTTTTTACCCACTTCACTACATCACTAAGCACGCCCACAAACATCAACCCATTCTTCTTTATGGCTTTTTTTGCGGCGATTGCCTAATCGCAGTCATCTTGTCTTGAAACTCCTTAACCAAAGCAGGGTACAAATCTGCAACATTTTTCTGCTCCGCCGGATCTTGTTCAAGATTATACAACTGAACGTTCTTAGACAATCCAGATTCAACTTTTTTGTTGGCAAACCATGCCGGCACCGTGCCTTCAACCGTTGCAATAAATTTCCAATTGTTTTTTCTAAGAGATAGCGTGTACGACTCTTCGAGCAACCATGTTCTACCCGTTCTACTTTTCCCAAGCCAAGTCTTCAATTGGTTTTCACTATCTGATGCTTCGTTAGTTTTAACGTCTGCTTTAATTAACTTGGCTACAGTTTTGTAAAAATCAATCTGCGACACCAATGCACTACTTACAGCTGGCTTAATTTTTCCCTTCCAATACATAATGGTAGGAACTCTTGTGCCAGCTTCATACGCACTATACTTGCCTCCGCGATAATTGCCAGCGGGCCTATGCGTGCCAACCAACTGCTCAGCAAAATCGGCATAGCCATCATCTAATACCGGTCCATTATCGCTGCTAAAAATAACCAGTGTATTCTCAGCAAGGTTTAACGAATCTAGCAGTGTCATCAGTTCGCCTACCATCCAATCCATTTCTACAATTACATCTCCGCGGGGTCCCATTTTTGTACTACCAACAAATTTTTGGTTGGGTACTCTTGGCACGTGAATATTAGGGAAGGGATAGTATAGGAAGAACGGCTTTTCTTTATTCTGAATAATGAAGTTTCTTGACTTCTGATTCAGCACCATCGGCATTTCTTCATCAATCCATCTTGCCGATTTGCCACCAGTCATGTATCCAATACGGCTAATGCCATTATGAATGGTATTGCTGTGTTGTGTATCGGCCTTCTGCTTTAAAAGTTGCGGATGCGTCAATCCTGTTGGCTCATTGCCAATCATTCCGCTATAGCTCACTTTAATAGGGTCATTCACATCAAGATTGGGTACTTTACCGTTTTCAACATATACCGTAGGTACTCTATCGGTAGTAGCAGGAATTAAAAACGAATAGGCAAATCCAATGGCCTCTGGCCCGGGTGCAATGGTGCCATTCCAATCAATGGTACCGTTTCCCAATCCCAAATGCCACTTGCCAACAACGCCGGTTGCATACCCATTTTGCTGCAACATAGAAGCAACGGTTGGCGTACCTGGCTTAAACAATAAAGGGGCATCGCCGGGAAGAATGGCAGTTTTACTTCTGAATGCATAGTTGCCTGTAAGCAAGCTGTAGCGCGAGGGCGTGCAGGTGGCTGCTGTGCAATGACCGTCGGTAAATCGCAAACCACCAGCTGCAAGCCGGTCTATGTTGGGCGTTTGTACTGCCGTTGCACCATAGCAACTTACATCGCCATACCCCAAGTCATCAATATAGACGAGTATAATGTTCGGCTTTTTAGTAGATACTTGTGAGGCAGCACCTAAAAACCAAATCATTAAAATTGAAAATATTAATATCGATTTATTTGTCATGTTTTCGACCAGTTTATTTTAATACTTTGGTACAGCTGTTTTTTCCCACTCGTTCAAATCATCCATTAACTTTTTAGCCATGGTGGGGTGGTTGTAAATCAGGTTACTCACCTCTCCGCTATCTTTTTTAATGTTGTACAATTCCGAATCTCCCTTGCGGTACTTTATTAGCTTCCAGTCTCCATCAATAATGGCGGCATATTGGTCCTCATACGCCCGATAGAAATAAAGCTTCCTATCCTCCAGTTTTCCACCCTTCAAATGGGGAATCATACTTTTGCCCTGTATGTGCGCATCGGTACAGGGCTTACCCGAAGCCGCTTCAACCAACGTGGGGTACACATCGAGTGTTTGAACAGGCACATTACACACCGAGCCTGGTTTAGCTTGCCCAGGCCAGCACATTAGAAAAGGAACTCTTGCGCCACCTTCGCCCAAGGTATTTCCGCCCAGTTTCATGCCCCTTAATGGAAAGTTGGAGAAATACCCTCCTTGATCGGAGGTGAAAATGATGATGGTATTATTGGCAATTCCCTTTTCCCTAAGCGCTTTGCGCAGCTTGCCCAAAGATTGATCGACCGAAGTAACCATTGAGCCATACTCTGCATACTTCTCCTCCCACCCTTTGGCCTTGTATTGTGCTATCAACTCCTTTTTGCCAATAATTGGGCTATGTACACCATAGTGATAAAATGACAGTTGAAAAGGTTTGTTCTTGTTATAGCCTTTTATAAAATCAACCGCCTTATTGGTTAACAAATCTGAAAGATATTCGTCCTTGGCTTCAGGAAATGGATTCTCTCTTTTCCAATATGGCGGATAATAACTGCCGGGTTGGCCAAATGGTGTAACACCTATGGCATCATCAAATCCCTGATGTGTTGGATAGTAAGCCTCTTCTCCCAAATGCCATTTACCAATAAACTGATTGTAATAGCCAAATTCTTTTAGCCGTTCGGCATAAGTTATTTGCTCTAAAGGCAACCAATTTCGCGACGGCATTTTTGCCGGATCTGTGGGCCAATAATTGAATTCTTCTTTTGCATTTTTTGCACCGGCATCAGCCACATGGCGTGGCATTAAAAACCGCACAGGTTGCATGCCAGTTAAAAGCGATGCCCTGCTTGGGCTGCAAGTAGGCGTGGCCACATAAGCGCGTGTAAATTCTATTCCGTCCTTTTTTAGCTGATTCAAATTTGGCGTATTAAAATCAGAATTGCGTGCTCCCCAATCGGCCCAGCCCATATCATCTACAAAAAAGATGATGATATTAGGCTTGGCCTTTACCTGACTTTTACCACCCGCGCTAATAGCAAGTGTAGTAACTAAAAAAATTATATGTATTACAGTTGTTTTCACCAATACCGTTTTACTTTTGAACACCTATAATCGGCTTTTTGTCTTGCAAATCAAGATCCGCATCGGTTTTACTTACCCAGCCTGCTATAGGCTTTTCTCCTTTCAAAAATCGATCATAAAAGTTTTTTGAATCTCCTGCGTACTCGTATTCATCGAAAACATCTCCATAACCAAACATGCGCGGGTCTTTTTGCTCCTGAAGCTTTTGCACCATAAAAGCACTTAGCTTTTGCTTCACCGTTGAAACTGATTTATCAAATGACAGATTACTCATGCAAAATGGATCTTTGCCCAAATCGTACAGTTCCTCGGCACCACGTTTGCCAAAATTCATCTGCCAGTATTCCCAATGTCCGTTGTAGCGCCTTGCGTTTAAAATATAAGTTTTGGTTGGGCTTCCATCGGTATTTAAGTATCCTGTTTCTGGATTGCCCGAAGGCCACCGGTCGGTCTTAAAATTACGTAAATACAAGTAGCCATCCTTTACAATGCCCCGTATAGGATAGCCTTCATCATTTGGTCGGCCAACGTCGTGGCGTTCTTGGCCAATCAGTACAAAATTCCGTTGCGGGTTTACAGTTCCTGCTTTATCTGAGTACAGTATATCTGTAAGACTTTTGCCCGCAAACGCCTGCATACCAGTCTTGCTTGCCGTAAGGCCAGCGAGTTCTAAAAAGGTAGGCGCAAAATCAGTAAAGTTCACATAATCGCTAACTACCCGGCCGGGCTTTTTAATGCCCTTTGGCCACATAACCGCCAAGGGCATGTGGTTAGAATACTCATATTCATGTCCTTTCATCCGGGGAAAAGGCATGCCATTGTCAGAGGTAACTATTACAATGGTGTTGTTTAACTCCCCAAGGTCTTCTAACTTTTTGAGTATCTTTTCCAGCTGCTTGTCAAAATATTCCACCTCATAGGCATAGTCGAGCATGTCGGTTCTTACCGTATCCACATCTGGCCAAAAAGCGGGCACCTCCCGAATATTGCCCGGATTCATGCCACCTTTTTTTATACCAGACCCATACTCGTAACTTCTGTGCGGCTCGTTGCTACCAACCCAAAAACAAAATGGCTTGTCTTTGGGCTTTTCCTTCAGAAAAACTTCAAAGTTGGCAGCATAATCCACATCAGAAATTGCGGTGGTGGGTGGTGTAGTTTTTATAGCATTGTACTTTTTACCGGCAAGGTCACGCGGCTTTCCGTTTATCTTACCGGCATCGCCCGGCAACCATCCTTTTGCCACACTACCAACAAAATAGCCATGCTCTCCAAGCGCCTCGGGGTAAGTTTTGAACTTTGCGGGAAAAAAAGCAGAATGATTACCTGCTTCTTCCAGTTGCCAACTGTTTCTGCCGGTTAATACACATGCCCGCGAAGGCGCACACTTGGCATTGGGAGTATAAGCATTAGAAAAAAGAACGCCCTCTTTAGCAACCCTATCAAATGCAGGTGTACTTATCCAGCTACAACCGTATGCGCTAAAACTTGCCCAAGAGGCATCGTCGGCAATTACAAAAAGAATATTAGGGCGTGCGGCCTGCATCTGCGCGCTTACGCGCATATCCACCGCAAATAATGCCACCGAAAGTGCCGAGCCCGCTATAATTCCTTTCATTTATAAATTTTGAATTGCAATGAAGATATACTCAAGTAGTTTATTAACTAAAATCCTGGATTCTGCTTCAGATTTTGGTTTAAATCAATTTGCGCCAACGGTATTGGGAACCAAATTCTTTCAGGTATCCAGTTTTGCTTGATGGTGGCCACTATAGGATTATAAAATCCAACAGTAGTACTCATGTCTGCAATGGTCTGGCTATACCGGTTAAAACGGGCGAGGTCAATCCTTCTCCATTGTTCGAAACAGAGTTCCCTAGATCTTTCGTCTAATAGTTCAGTTACAAAGTCTGCCCTAAAATAGGCAGTGTTCAAAACACTTATATTGCTTCCGGTTCTCAATGCCCTTTCTCTTAATTGTGAAAGTGTAGCCCTGGCACCAGCCTCATTACCTGTGAAGAATTGAGCTTCCGCGTGCAACAAAAGAATATCGGCGTACCTCAGCAGCGAAATGTTAATGCTGTTTGCCCAGCCAATCATGTTTCTAAGCTTGGGATCCATAGCACGAAATTTACCCATACTAAAGCCGGCCACGTTAGGGTTTGTATTGTTAGATGGCAGTACGCTGGGCACATAATATCTTACACCCAAAACTGTCTCCACCGGCGGATTGCCCGAAAAATTACTGGTGAGGTTATGATTAAACCTTACATCGGCAGTGGTGTGATATTTGCGATGAATCTCTCCGGTAGGCCTAAAAAACCCGTAGCCTCCTCCAAAATTATTAACATTCCCTTGCGGGCACCAGCCATTTACAATCATATTTATGGCCTCCATACCCGATGAGTTTGCCGCTTCGGCAGTAAGCAAACTTTCTTGATATTGCTCTGCTTTTGCTGCCTCTCTAAACAGGTGATCATAACTAGCAGTAAGTCTATAGCCACCGCTTTGAATAATTTGTGAGGTGTACGTCAATGCTTTTTGGTAAGAACTATTGGCGTCCACCCAAGCAAAACTGTTCAAGTCTAATCCAAAGTTTGGTGTGCCAGACGTTTTTGCACTTGCCAAATAAGTGTGTGCTTTGGCCAGCAAGCCAGCGGCTGTCCACTTGTTTACACGCCCAGTAATCGAGGCCCGTTGCGGCAAATTATTAAATGCAAACTCATAATCAGCAATTACCTGTGTATAAACCTCTTGTATAGACTGCCTTGGCTTTTGGGGGTCATGAACAGCAGTGTCGTAAACAGGTATGCCGCCGTGCATCATAGAAAGATACATGTGATAAAAACCACGAAGCAACTTTGCCTCTGCCTCAACCTCTACTTTTCTGGCACCTCTAAAGTCGTTAATATCCTTTAGCCTTTCCAACAAAAAGTTGGCCCTGTTTATGCCCGCATAAAAGAAGAACCAAACATTGTTAAGCGCTAGGTTATCGCTTGAAAAACCTGCCCTGCCAAAAGGAGCCAAAAAAACATCATTATACGACGGCTGAATAACAACTTCATCGGTGGCACCATTCATAGCACAAGTTAAATCGCGGGCAAAGGTGGAAACATTACCCTGGCCCTGCACATTTCGCGCATTTAAAACGTTGTACACGCCGTTGAGGGCAATCTCGGCCTCAGCAGCCGTTTTATAAAAATTCTCTGTCGTGGTAATCGAATACGGCACGGCATCAAGAAACTTATTGCAGGCTGTAAGTGTAATAAATGCAGAACAGATGAAAACAAATAGTAACTTTTTCATTTGGCTATTTTTTAATTTGTTTAGAAGCGTACGTTTACCCCAAGTGCTATTGTTCTAGGACGTGGATATGCAAACCTGTCTAACCCTCTAAAAAGTGGGTTTAACGAGTTAATCTCGGGGTCCAAACCTGAATAATTTGTCCATGTAATAAGATTGGTTGCTGTAACATTAAAGCGCACCAACGCGCGGCCAAGTTTTTGCAATGCTTTTTTGGGCAAATTATAGCCCAAGCCAAGCGTTTTAAACCTTAAGAAGGAACCGTCTTCTACGAAATATGACGACGGGGTAATGGGAATTTGACCTAGACCAGGGTATTTGTTGGTCGGGTTTGTTTCCGACCAATAATTGTTATAGTAATCATAGGTTACATTAAACTGAGGCTGATAACCCTGTTCCCGCAGCTTAGATTCATTAAAAATTTCATTACCAAAACTCCACTGAAAGAAAACATTTAAATCAAAGTTCTTGTACTGTAGCGTATTGTTAAATCCACCAAAATGAATAGGCGTTGAATTGCCAATTACCGCCCTGTCGTACTGGTCGTCGATTTGACCATCAGGCGTGCCGCGCGGGCCACTAATATCGGTATATCTCAAGGTGCCGGGCCGTGCCACACCGCCTATAAGCCGCGGCTGATCGGGGTTTAATACATAAACCCTGCTGGCTGCGGGTATAGTGGGGTCGCTGTTGTTTTGCCACGTAAAATCCGATAATTGATAAATGCCGGCAAACTTGTACCCGAACATGGCGCCAATGGGTTGGCCTACAACTACCCGAGCTGCATTTTGAATCCAGCTTCCACCCACTGTAACGGGCATAAAGGGGGCACCTCCAATATCCAACACGCTGTTATTGTTAAAGCTGATGTTAAAGCTCGATTCCCATTTGAAATCTTTTTTATCAATATTAATTGATGACACCATCAACTCAAGACCCGAATTGTCAATTGCACCGATATTCAACCATTGGTTAAAAAACCCGCTTTGGGCCGAAACCGGCGCATTCAACAACATATCTCTGGTGCGTTTGATATAATAATCGACCGTAAAGTTCAACCTATTGTTAAGCAAACCAATATCGGCACCAATATTGTATTGCGAGGTGGTTTCCCACTGTAGATTAGGATTGGCCAGCGTTGAAGGCGACATGCCGAACAAAACTGAATTATTGCTGGCAGAAAATGTGTTTTGCAGCTGCGAGAAGTAACTATAGGGCGGTATGCCCTCGTTTCCTGTTTTGCCATAGCTCAAGCGAAACTTTAGGTCGCTAATGCGGCGAACATTCTTCATAAACTTTTCGTTTGAAATCCGCCACGAGAACGCATAAGCAGGGAAATATGCCCACCGCTTACCCGGACCAAATTTGTCCGATCCATCTGCCCGCAGGCTAGCAGTAAGCAGGTATCTGTTTTTGAAACCGTAATTAACCCTGCCTAAATAAGACAGGCGGTTGTTTCCAACTCTATTTGAGCTGTATTCGAGCTGGCTGGCCCCTTTTCTTAGATCGTTTACACCGGTTGACTGATCTGCAAAATTTGCAATTCTGTTGATGAATGATTCGTTGTTGTAACTAAATGCTTCAAAGGCTCCGAGCACATTCAAGTTGTGGCCTTTTTTGTTGAGTATATAATTTAATTGCGACGAGTGATTGTACGAGTAAGTTTCTACCTGCGAAATACCTGCCAAACCATTATAAAAATTACCCCAGCTGGTTTGGTTATTGTAAAATTCCTGCAATTTAGAGTTAGAATAATTGCCGGCAATTAGGCCAGTATAAGTTAGGTTCTTTAAGATTTTATAACTCAAATTAGCACTACCCACAACCCTCATCATACGCGTATTCTTGTAAGCTTCTGTAAGCAAATCCATTGGCGTTACATTGGTTTCAGAAAATGGGTCGAACAAGGTTAGGTCTTCATCGGTGGCACGTAGTACCCAAGGCCGGGCGTTGATTAACTGTTGGGTTACACCATTAAAACTTTGAGGCCCGCCGTTGTTTGCTGCACCGTAGTTGCTCGTTACTGTACCATTAAGGTTAACCCCAAACTTTAACTTGTCCGAATGCTTGTGGTCAACACGCAGTCTGAGGTTGTACCTGTCAAAGCCATTGTTTATTAGCAGCCCCTGCTGAAGCATTACGCCTAGGCCGGCCGAGTAGTTGGTTTTTGCATTGCCTCCGCTAGCACTAAGACTGTGGTTGTTGGTCATGGCAGTCCGCATGGCTAAATCTTGCCAATTGGCTGATGGCACCTTAGAAAAATCTCTCGGTGCATCAAGGGTGCCGTTCCCATCTGAGTCTATCATCAAAAATGGGTCGTTGCCGCCTCTTAAAGCCGCATAAGTAAGATAATCGCTGGCGCCAAGCACATCCACTCTTCCGGCCGCTTGCGAAAAACCAAGAGAACCACTGTATTCCAAAATGGAAGTGCCTGCTTTACCGCCCTTAGTGGTGATGATGATAACGCCATTTGCACCCCGCGACCCATAAATAGCAGTTGCGGACGCATCCTTGAGTACCTCAATGGATTCAATATCGCTTGGGTTGAACATCGACATAGGATTCATGGTGCTTTGCGTTGAATTGGTAGAAGCCACTTCACCAGGGTTCATATCCATCTGCACGCCGTCAACCACAAACAATGGTGACGAACTTCCTACAATTGAGTTGGCGCCTCTAATCTGTATGTTAATGCCACTTCCGGGCTCTCCCGATTCGGACGTAATGTTTACACCGGGTGCTCGCCCTTGAAGCGCCTGCAACCACTCCGTAGCTTGTGCTTGTTCAAGGTCTTTTGCCCGCACCACAGAAACAGAGCCAGTCAAGTCTTTTTTTCTTACCGTTCCATAACCTATTGCCACCACATCTTCTAGCGTAGAAGGCACACTTAAAAGTTGCACATTAATAACCGACTTGTCAGCAACAGGCACTTCTTGCGACACCATGCCCACGTAAGTGTAAACAAGAATTTTTCCAGTGGCAGGTACAGTTATTTTGTACTTTCCATCTTTGTCGGTTGAGGTGCCCACTTTTGTTCCTTTAACACCTACGGTTACCCCCAGTAAGGCTGCTCCAGCGTCATCGGTTACCGTGCCTGTAATGGCCTTTTGGGCAAACCCGCTCATGGCTGAGTAGAGCACCAACATCAATAAAATTGCTTTTTTCATAATGGCAGTTGTTTTGGTTTTTGTATCTGGTTAGTTCTGCTTGGTTAATGATCTGTTGTTTTTCAAATTTACATTCATCGACTTGTTGTCTATCGATATGGTTCCGTCTTTGCCCGATAGCGATTTATACTCGTTGTTGTTGATGTCAACCCGATTACAGTTTACAACTTTTATGTTTGGATAACTTGCGTAAATAGGCTCGTAAGCATTCGTTTGTTCAATTTTGTTGCCTTCAAACACTACCCCGTCAACCGAGGTAGCCAGCAGTATGGGTGCATCAAAGGTTTTTATGGTATTGTTGCGTATAAAAATATTTCGGCTGTAGGTTCCGCTATAATCGTTCTTGTCCACATAGTCTGGCTCAATGGTTACAATGGCATGCACGCGATTGCCGCCATAGGAGCAGTTCTCGAAGGTATTATTTTCAATATACAGGCTATCGGTTGGCCCCGACTCGTTCCACAAGGCCAGGTCGCCCGATACATAGATGCCCGCCATTTGCGATGAGATGTAGTTATTTCTTACAATCACTTTTCTAGGTACTGAAAGCAAAAAACCTCTGGCGCGGTTGTTCCGCACAATGTTGTTTTCGATGAGAGCCGTGGGGTACCACGAGGTATTCTCAATGCCGTAGTACAAACCTACTTGCCCTTTTACAGACTTGTTGAAGGTTAAAATGCTTATTTTTTCGTTAATCCTTTCCACGTTTTTTATCACCAACCCTTCGGCCGTGGGTTTAAGGCTTTTGTTTTCTACAATCCTTACACTATCGCCCACTTCCCCAAAAATATAGTCGTTTTGGTGTGGATGGTAGGTTTCTACTGCTACCCTATAATCATCAAGCACTTTATTTACCCTAACATAGGTGCCATGAATATTAGTGGCGTCATCTAGCATATTCTCAAAAATGCAATTTCGTATAATGACCTGCCCTCGAACATTACAAAAATGAGTGGCGTCGGCGGTTGTGGTTACCATTCTGCCCGACCCCTTTTTGAGCACTACATTAAAGGCATCTAGCGTAATGTTTTCGCAGCGCTCGGCAATCAGCCCCATAGCACCGGCATGGTACACATTTATATTGCTGAATAACAAGTTTTTGCTTTTAAACAACCTAAATGCAGGGCCGGAACGGTTTTGAAGCCAGGCCCCTTTTGTAACGAAGACCGACCCTACAGGCGGCACTTGCTTTATGGGGCCCGATACGCGAACAAGCCCTTTTTTTAACTCTTCAGCAGCAATGCTGTTTTGCTCCATTTCGTATTTCACTGTATTGTAGTATGGCGCCATTGTTTCAGGATTCCACAAAATATTTTGGCCAGTCTGTAAATCATAGCCCTCCGGCATGGCAAAGCGGAAACCATATTTTTTCTCATACGGCGACTCTTCACGCTCTAGGCTAAGAAACAAATGACCATACTGTACCTTATAAGGTGTGGTTACCTCTATGTCAAAAGTCTTCTTTTCAGGATTATTGGCCACCACCTTGCCTTCCAGGGTAAACGCAACCTGCCAATCAATGCTCAGGTTTTTGATGGTGAGGTTACTGCTGTTTTCAATAATGAACGGCAACATTTTCCCGTGAAAAATAAAGTCGGACCCGCCGCCATCCACCTCAAAGCCGTTAAAACCAATCAGGTTGAAAGGTGACCGCTTTAGCCCATTGTCGTTATTGGTAATGGCGCAATACCGGTCGGGCGCATAGGTGGGATAGAAATGGTAGGTGCCCTTTGGAAAGACCAACTTCTTGATTTTCTCCTTTTTGCAGCGTTGTATTGCATCTACCACTAAAGGGGTGACATCTTTGGTGGTGTCAATGCCTACGTCTTTGAGGTTAAAACTCGTTTTGGGTGCGGCAGTTTGGCTTTTTTTAACTTGGGCAGTGCTAGTATTTACGCACACTACAGCAAGCAACATCAAAATGGGAAGTTTTCTGACCATCGTTTGGCTCTAAGCAATTGTAGCACAATGTAGCAACGACTAGTATTCAAATGTCTTACTAATCGTAACATAGTCTTGTTTCGGTGTAACATTTCCTATTTTCCAACTTTTCCGCTTTACTAAATTATTGATTTACAGTGGTTTATAAAGCCATTTACGTATGTAACATTTTATGCTTCTATTGTAACATCGCCTCAATACCCGCTATCACCTTCTAATTATGTGCTATTACATGAATAAGAGGTACTACTCTTGTTCACAATAATTTGCCCCCACCTGTGGCTACCTTAAACAAAGCCGGCACCCCTTTTACAAGTTTATCCATACAAAATCTACCACTAATTGGCCCTCGAGGCTAAGCTGACCCCCATAGAACACACTAAGCTTGTTCTGTACTTTTACTTGTATAAAGCCATACTGCTAAACAAAAATACTACAGTTCATTGCCGTTTTGCGGCAGCACGCCGCCACAGAAGCATACGGCCTACATGCGGGAAGAAGCGGTAGAAAATAAAAATGCCGTACTCGGCCCAACAACCGACTCACAAAGTCGTAGCGACGCACCACTAACGATTGCATCAAAGCGGCCACTGCGTCCAAAACAGCAATCTGCTGTCCAAGGATAGAGCAATATGACGCCGTTAGCAATGTTTCGAACGAATACTCTCCACTGCTTAACCAGTGCTATGGTGTTTTTTGGCCGCCAAATTGCGCCCATTATGTTTAGCGAAGTAAAAGCCAAGCGCAACCAAATAGGCCAAAAACCCAGTTGCGTAACAGCACGCGGCAACTGAATGCGGCAGCCAAAAACACCATAGACACAACGCAAGCGAAGCACTAAGCACGCTACGCCGCTGCGCATGGGTAGCTACAGCAGCTCTTTTCTTATTGCTATAAGCTGCCCGGTCAAGCGGGAAAGACAGTTACAAAAACGTTCAGCACTCGGGGTCACCCCTTTGGCGTAACTTCTTACCATGGCAAGAAGGGCAGTTTTCAATCCAACATATTCCTCGTAAGCGGGCCAGCCTCTATACGGTATTTCGGGCATGTACTACAAAATAGCGTTTATGCATCCCATTTTACCGTAAAAAGTGTACCTGCGCTTGCCAAGACCCCTTATTTTTGCACAGCTAAAAACATTTAAGCATGAAATTTCCCTTTTTTGCCATCACCACCCTGCTCTCAATTTTTTGCACCATGATGCTGCTAAAAAGCTTTGACTACGGCAAGGGCTGGGCCACTGCGTTGGCAGCTGTTTTCTTAGCCACCTTTGTAATTCTCACCATCATCAGTATTTTTTATCAAATACGCAAGGGCGAAGAAGCGGCAGGACATCACTAACTGCTGATGCCATCACTTGGATGCGTCTGCGGTGCCATACCACCGCTGCTGTTTTTAAATGCCCAACTTTCGCGCTGTGCGTTTGTAGTATTGCCGTAAACATAACCGCAAAGCCATGTCCACTGCCTCCATTTTTCTGGCAAAAAGCACCGTAAAAGCCGCCGATGCAGAGCATAGGCGCAAAATAAATTTCAATATTGGGCGGTATAATGCAGCGGTACCCGTGGGCAAGCGGCAGTTTGCCAATTTGGAAACCGCCAGGGAGCAAGCAAAAAATATAAAGTGGCAGGCCATTGAGCATTTGGATACGCACCTGCTTGCCTTTGAAAAAAACTTTGAAGCCCGAGGCGGAAAAGTGCTGTGGGCAGAAACCATAGAGCAAGCGCAGCAACACATCTTAGCCATTTGCCGCCAAGCCAACTGTACCACGCTGGTAAAAGGCAAAAGCATGGTTACCGAAGAAATTCACCTGAACCATTTTTTGGAGACCAACGGCATTGAAAGCATAGAAACCGATTTGGGCGAATACATACAGCAGCTGGATGAGGAAGCACCCTACCACATTGTAACGCCTGCCATGCACAAGAGCAAGGAGGATGTTGCCCGGCTTTTTGCAGAAAAACTGGGTACCGAGCCCAACCTAAACCCCGAACAGTTGACGCAGGTGGCAAGGCATAAGCTACGCCAAAAATATGTACAGGCTCAAGTGGGGGTTACCGGCGCCAACTTTTTACTGGCCGATACCGGCAGCATTGCCATTACCGAAAACGAAGGCAACGGCCGCTTAAGCTGCGCTTTTCCATCCATACACATTGCGATAGCAGGTATAGAAAAAGTACTGCCCAGCATAAACGACCTACACTTGATGTGGCCACTGCTAAGCACCTACGGTACCGGCCAAAACCTGACCGTGTATAACAGCATTTTGAGTGGGCCACGTACTGCAACGGAGCCCGATGGCCCCATTGAGATGTATGTGATTTTGCTGGATAATGGCCGCACCAACCTGCTGGCCGATGCCAAAAGCCGCGAAGCCCTGTTCTGTATTCGCTGCGGCAGTTGCCTAAATGCTTGCCCCGTGTACAAAAATATTGGCGGCCACAGCTACAGCACCACGTACAGCGGTCCCATTGGCAAGGTAATAACCCCATGGCTACAGGGCATGCACAACTACAAGCACCTTAGCAATGCCAGCAGCCTCTGCGGCAACTGTACAGCGGTGTGCCCAGTACGCATAAATCTGCACGAGCTGCTGCTGCACAACCGCCACGAAGCCGTGGTGCAAGGCGAAAGTAGCATGGCCGAGCGCCTGGCTTGGAAAGCGTGGAAAACGGCCAGCCTAAGCCGAATGCTTATGAATGCCGCATCGGGGAAAACTAAAAATTTTGTGGTGAGCAAAGCTTTTAAAGCCTGGCAAAAACACCACAGTCCCTTGCAGTTTTCGGGCAAAAGCTTTAACCAATTGTGGAAAGAAGCGCGCCCTAAAACCTAAACTCTTACCCCAAATTACCAAGCGCCTAGGCATTCGGGCCCCAACCACGCCATGGCTTTACCCGCACAAACAGAACGCCGCATAATGCAAAAGTTTTATTAACGAACAATGCACTTGCCGCCAAGCCGTTCTGTATGTAAATGTTTTGCACTTCATGAAGAAGCTAAAGTATCTATACCTGCTGATTTTTGCGGCAGTGGCCATAAGCTTTGTACCTAAAAAACAGGTACCCCCATCGGGATACTACCTGGTGGTGGAAAAAAGCCAGAATACCATTACCCTATACGACAGCAACGACTGGTTGGTGCAGTGGCCTTGTACCTTTGGCAACAACGATTTGAGCGATAAAATGTACCAAGGCGACAGGCGCACGCCCGAGGGCCGCTTTACCATTTTGCGCAAATACTCGCACCAAAAATGGCACAAAATGCTGATGCTCGACTACCCCACCAGCGCCGATAGGGCCAAATTTGAAGCCCGCAAACGCAATGGCGAAATACCTGCAAGCGCCAAAATAGGCGGCGATATTGGCATACATGGCACTTGGCCACACGAAGAGTGGGCCATTGAAAACCTACAGAGCTGGACCCAAGGCTGCATTAGCATGCGCAACGATCACCTGGATGAACTGTACAACATGGTGAACGAGGGTACAGTTGTAATTGTAAAACGCTAAAACCAGCGCAGAGCGGTGCGGCTTACTTCCAGTTATTTATGGCGGGCAACCGTTTTACACCATAGCGTTACTCATCCCTCAAAATTGCAGCTGCACCCACAAGGATATAAGGAAGCCATCAAGGCCAAAAAAGGGGGCTTACCCAACAATGGTGCCAATGTGGTGGCATACCATGCACGCGAACCAACAATTTTACCCACAAATCATTGGCCATAATTCAAGGTTTAGGTGCTAATCCAACCCTGCTTACAGCGGAAAAAACATAGCCCGTACAAACAGCAACGCCTGCTCATCTTAGGCTTACCTGTACGAAGTTCCGCCAACCAGTAGGCAAATAAAAAAAACCACCTGCCGCGTAAGTGGCAGGTGGTGTAGAGGATAATTTTTTAAAATCAACAGTAAACCTATTGTTTAGTGGCTGGCTTTGCCGCAGGCTTGGCAGCTGGTGCCTGCTGCTGGGCCGGTTCGCCGGGCAACTTTAGTCCAACTTTCTTGGCCACCAAAGGTATTAAGTTGTCGCCTGGAGGGGCTATAAGCAGGCCTTCCTCTTTAAACACGTAGGTGTATTTGCCCTCATCCACCACTTGCTTAAAGGCAGCATAAATTTTGTTGTAAAAAGGCGCCATCAACTCCTCTTGCTTGTTCTGCATTACCTGTTGGCTGTACTGCTGCCAGTTTTGCAACTTATAAAACCGCTGGGCTTGCTCCTGCTGGCGCTGCTGATACAAGCGGGCAGGCATTTTTAAACTGTCCGCTTTCAAAGTGCTGTCCATCCGCTTCAGCTCTTCCAACTCAAACTGATACTCGGGGTTAAGACTGTCCGACTGAAAAACAGCCATCAACGTATCCACTTTAGAAACCCCAGGCATTTGGGCAACCAAATATTCAATGTTAAAATATCCAAATTTATTTTGCGCCGCAACCTCATTTGTTGTGAGCATCATAAAACCCACCAGCGCCATGGCACCTACTAATAGCTTTTTCATGTTGTTTTGTTGTGTTCGTTTTTTTGTTTTTTTAAAAATAACAGCGGTTGTTTTAGCTGCCCTTTACCCCTAATTCTCTAAGCACATCTTCGCTTTTTTCCAATTTTGGGTCGGCAAATATAACAGTAATGCCTTCACTTTTATCGAGTATAAAATCGTAAGCCCGAGCCACAGCCAGTTTTTGCACTGCGCTATAAACCTTATCCTGTATCGGTTTAATCAGTTTTTGCCGTTCTCTAAACAAATCACCTTCAAAACCAAAACGCTGCTTCTGCAAATCGCGTACTTCTTTTTCTTTGTTAAACAATTCATCTTCCCGCTTTTTCTTTAGGTCGTCGCTCAGCATTACTTGCTCAGCCTCAAAGTCGCGATACATTTTATTAAGCCCATCCTGCTTTAAGTCAATCTCCTTTTGCCACATTTTAGCGGTAGCGTCTATTTTGGCTTGTGCTTCTTTGTATTCGGGCAGCTTGTCTAAGATATAGCGTGTATCAATAACAGCATAGCGCTGCGCTTGGGTGGCCAGCGTGGCCGTTAGCACCACCAATACGCTCAACAGTACTTTTTTCATACGTTTATTTTTTTTGCGTCCCTACACCCGCAGAGACTTTGTTTTAAAAAATGGTCAAATAGAAAACGCTAATTGTTACACTTGGGTGTACCTAAGCTGCCCTAAATGACAAAATTGAATTTTTCAAGATGAAAGTAGCGGGTTGTATAATAAGTGGGTGTTAAATACACGTTGTAATTGTACCAAAGGCAAATTCATGGGGATTTTGAGCGGCTTTTTTGGTTAAAATATGGGCAGAAAGAAGCGCATACCCAAGCCCACGCTACGCCGCAGTTTAAACGGATTATAGTCTCTGATGGTGTACCAACCATTGGCCGCTTCAAAAAAGCCAAGTGCAAAAATGGTACTGCTGGGATTGGTGCTAAGGGGATAGCGCAGCTCGGCCGTGTATTTGTTAAAAATGGTAAAGTAGCGTGTGGCACCCTGCTGGTCGGGGTTTACCTTGGGATTGCTGGTTTGGTACACCGGATAGCCGCGGTGGGCTATAATATCGAAGCCCAGCAAGGCAAACTGATTGCTCAAACCCGCATCGCCCACCTGAAAGCGCTCAAACGGCGATATCTCCAAATCCTGATTGTAACGTCCTATAAAGCCATATTTGGCAGCCAGCTTCATCACAAACTGCTTGTTACGCTCGGCACCATGTGGCCTACCAATGGGTACATACCATTCGCCGGTAAAACGCCACTTGTGGTATTCTATCCAATTGTAGCGTTCTGCGGCGGTGGCATAGGTCTTTTCCGGCCCCATTAGGCTCCAAGGTGGCGTTATTTGCAAACTGGCCAAAAAGTTACTGCCACTAGTGGGGAAGGTAGGTTGGTTTACGCTTGAGCGCTGCAAGGCAATGGTGACACCCAAATTATTAGATACGCCGTTTCTAAAGTCTTCGAAAAACTGATAATCTTGAAGTGTGTAGCGCTTGTAGTTCACACTCATGGTAAGGTTAAAAAAGTCGTCGGGCCACTTTAGCTGCTTACCTATACCAATGCTACCACCACTGGTTTTGATGAAAGAACGCGGTATCCGCACAAACTGCCCCGTAAGCGGATCAATCGAGTTGGCAAACTTGGTATCGTAAACGCTTACCGTAAGCGAATTTCGCTTTTTGCCGCCCAACCAAGGCTCGGTAAAGCTGCCATTTAAACTGCGGAATGCACGGCCATTGCTTTGAAGGCGTACGCTAAGCTTTTGCCCATCGCCACTGGGCAAGGGGTCCCAAGCTTCTTTACGAAGTATGTTTTTAAGACTAAAATTGTTGAAAGTAACGCCCAATGTACCGGTAAGGCCTATACCGCCACCCCAACCAGCCGAAAGCTCCAGCTGGTCGCTGCTTTTTTCTTCTACGGTGTAATTAATATCCACTGTACCATCGGTAGGGTCGGGCACGGGTACAATGCCAATCTTTTCCTGATTAAAATAGTTAAGGCTGGCTATTTCTCGGTTACTGCGTATAAGGTCGGTGCGGCTAAACTTTTCGCCAGGTATGGTGCGCAGTTCGCGGCGTATAACGTATTCTTTGGTTTTGTCGTTGCCCGATATGTGCACGTTTTTAATGGTGGCTTGCGGCCCTTCTCTAATGGATATCTCGTGATCAATGGTATCGTTGTACACAGCAGTTTCAGTAGCATCGGCACTAAAAAAGAGGTACCCATCGTCCATGTACAAGGCACTTATATCCGCACTGCCATCTTGGCTAAGCTGTTTACCCAACCGCTTGTCCAGCACTTCGCGGTTGTATATGTCGCCTGGCTTTATGCCCACAATTTGCCCTAAAACAGAATCGGCATATTTTGTGGCGCCCCTAAAAGTTATGTTTCCAAAATAGTAACGCTTGCCTTCGTCTATTTTTAATTCAACGTTTAAGTTGTTGGTGCTGTTGTTATAGGTGGTATCCTTTATAATACGGGCATCGCGGTAGCCTTTCGAGTTGTAAAACTCTATTATCTTCTCTTTGTCTTCCTCGTATTTTGCATCGTTGAACTTGGCATTGCCAAATCGAAACCTAAAATAGGGGTCAATGGCGCTCAGCAGCACCGTCGGCTTCAAATAGCCCTCGTCTTTAAGCAACTGACGGGTGGTGGTGGCGGCTTGCATTTTGCCCAACACCGGTGTATCTTTTACGGGATATAGCGTAAACCGCATTTTCTCCTTTGTGCCCTTCATTTGTTTTTGCAGCTTGGCTTCGCTCAGGTTGTCGTTGCCGGCAAAATAAACATCGCTTATGCGCACTTTGGTGCCCTTGTTTATCATAAACACCAGGTCATCGGCGTTTTGAACATTTACGCTCGGGGTTTCAACTATTTTTACGTCAACGTTTTGGAAACCCTTTTCAGCATAAAATTTTCTGATGGCCTCAACAGCAATTTGCTTCATGTTCTCGGTAATAATGCGGCCTGCCACCAATCCCGTTTTACCCTGCAAATCTTCCGATTCGCCTTTTTTAATGCCTGTAAAAGCAAACTTTTGGAGTCGGGGCCGCTCTGTTACCTCTATTTCTACATGTATTTTATTGGGCTTTTCCAGTTTGGTAATGTAAATGGCAATGTTGCTAAAATAACTTTGCCCCCAGAGGTTGGTAATGGCTTTGTTAAACAAATCGCCACCCGGAATCATGGTTTTGTCGCCCACATTAATGTTGGCTACAGAGGTAAGTAGGGTGTTATCAAAAAACTTATTGCCGGTTACAGAAACGGAGGCCACCACGTATTCGCGGGGTATTTTTTGCGTAAAAATGTTATCTAGCTCCAAATCGTAAGTAATTGTGCTGGTGTCTATTTGGGCATCAACCGACCCAGTAAACAGCAGCGCCAACACAGCCAGCAGTGCAGAACGGTAATAAGCTAAAAACATTCTGAAAATCAGTTTCGGTATTTATTACAAACAAGATACAACAATGTACAGAGGTGCAAATTAGCAGTGATAGATGGTAAGTGTATGTTAAATGCCACCTCCCAGCCACGGTTAAGCAGTTAAAAACGAGGCAAATTCACGCCCGGCAGTCACGCAATTGGGGGTTGTGAGGCTAACATTTGGGCACTCGTTTTTCCAAACCTGCGCTCTCGGCTTTGGTAGTCCAGCAGGGCTTCATACAAGTGCTGCTTTCTAAAATCGGGCCACCGTGTATTGGTAAAATACAGCTCTGCATAAGCCAATTGAAACAATAAAAAGTTGCTGATGCGGTACTCGCCGCTGGTGCGTATCATCAGCTCGGGATCAGGAAAGTCGCTGGTGTACAAATAGTTGCGCAGGGTGTCTTCGTTTACCGCACCCGCTTTTAAGCTTCCCGCTTCCACATCGGCAGCTATGTGCTGCACAGCATGTACCAGCTCCCAGCGCCCACTATAGCTCAGCGCCATTATTAGGTTTAGGCCGGTGTTGTCTTTGGTAATCTCCAGGCTTTCGTTCAGTTCTTGGTTTACGTAATCGCTTAGCATGTTGCGGTCGCCAATTACGTGCAGCTTTATATTATTGCGGTTTAGGGTTTCGGTTTCTTTGCGTATGGTATCTACCAGCAACTCCATCAATCCGTTTACTTCCACCTGCGGTCTATCCCAGTTTTCGGTGCTAAAGGCATACAGGGTAAGGTAGCCAATTTTTAGCTCGGCACAGCCTTCCACAATGTTTCGCACACTTTCTACGCCATGAAAATGCCCAAACAGCCGGTCTTGGCCTTGCTCCTGCGCCCATCGGCCATTGCCATCCATTATTATGGCTATATGCTTTGGCAAGCGCTCGCTATCCATCAAAAGCCCCAAGTTTTCGGGGCTAGGTGGCGAGCTTTGGGTGTCAGCGTTGGGGTTTAAGTACTCTTGAGTCATATTAATACTTCCAATGGTTGGCAAAATTAGCCGAAAGCACGTTATACAGTGGCAAATGGCAAAAATGACCGCTTGGAATGGCCAACTTTCGGGCTAAAGCACCAACATAGGCCACCTGCACAAGACCTGAAAAAGCCGTGGTACCATCTTCAAAAGGGTTCAATTTTAGTTTGCTAATACCACAAGCCTTTATTTTGCACTCTTTTAATACCAGCATTATGGAATACAAGCGACTTATTAGTGTTACCGGCCAACAAAGCCTATTTGAACTGATCAGCAGCAAAAACGATGGCGCCATTGTGCGCAGCCTCGACGACAACACCACCCGGTTTGTAAGCAACCGCAACCACCAGTTTTCGCACCTCGAAAGCATCGAAATTTATACATACAGCAGCAATGTAAACCTGGTGGATGTGTTTAAAGCCATGGGTAACAGCACATTACCATTGCCCGATGCCAAAGAACCCAAAGCGCTGAAAAGCTATTTTGGTGAGGTATTTCCGCAAATGGATATGGACCGCGTATATGCCAGCGATATGAAAAAAATGGTGCGCTGGTTTAAAATTTTAACCGATGCAGGAATAGCCATTACGCTTGGTGAGGAGGAGAAAGAGGTTGAGGAGGAGGTTGAGGTTAAGGCTAAGGAAGACGTTAAGGATTAGGCTAAGGTTGAGGTTGAGGTTGAACACAAGGCAGCAGCCCAAGCGTAAAACACAAGCCAAAACACCAACAATTGTCCATTGTCAGCCACTGCGTACACTTATTCCCTACCAATAATGTGCCGGCAGTTGAACTCTTGATGGGCCAATACCCCTTTTTTGAACCCCCAAAAAGCTACAAACCTGTGGGTTGCATTTGATTGTGCTGGCTTGCAAACTGCAGTATGGCCTGCGCATTATCGCCTGCATGGGTGGAGCTGCAAGGTATATCGTACTTTACCATGCTGTTGGGGTTGCGCAGGTTGGGTATGCTTTTGGTGTACCATTTGTCGTAGTACTGTAGCAGTATGCTAAAGCAAGCCTTTTTATCGCCTTCCAGCAAAAAATTGATGGCCGTTTTGGCCTCTAAGCCACCCAAGCGCTTTTTTATGCGCACTATGGCGTTTATCAACGCTTCCATCTCGCCTTTTCCATAGTCTTGGGCTATGTAATCCAAGCGCGCTTCAAACGGAATATCCAGATAAAACAAAGGGCTTTGGCGCATTTTGCTGTAAAAAACCATGGGTATATTTACCGTACCAATGCGTTGGCTTTCATCTTCAATAAAAATGGGCTTGCCCGCCTGCCGGCACCGGTACAATTGCAGGGCCAATCGGTTTTCAAACATTTCTTGGCTGGGTTGCTCAGGCAGGCCAATATTACCAAAAGCCGATCCCTTGTGGCCTGCTATCCCTTCCAAATCAACTATGGCATGCCCAAGTTTGGCCAAACGTTGCAAAATTTCGGTTTTGCCGCTACCGGTGCATCCGCCTATCACCTGCATGGCATACTCCTGATCCAGCTGCTGCAGCGCCCATTGTCGGTAGGCCTTATAGCCACCCACCAAGGTTTGCACCTCAAAGCCGTATAAGTTTAGCAGCCAAGCCACGGCCGCGCTCCGCATGCCGCCCCGCCAGCAATGCACCACCACCGCTTTGGCAGATGGCATCATATCCTGCGCTGTTTTACTGGTTTGCTCGGCCACCAATGCCTCTACCTGCTGCACCAGCGTTACCATTTTGGGTCCAAAAAAGGCCAGTCCGGCTTTTATGGCTTTTTGCTGGCTCTCTTGCTTGTAAAGCGTACCAATTATTTTGCGCTCCTCATTGCTAAACAGTGGTAGGCTAACGGCCCCAGGTATATGGGCATGGGCATACTCTGCCGGACTCCGCACATCTAAAATGAGGGCATTAGCCCATTGTGGCAAGCTTTCGGCTATGGTAAGTTTGGTTATTACACCCATGGTTAAAAAACAAAAAGAAAATGTTCTTATCGCCTCCAAAAAAAACTCGCCATTAAGGCGCACCTGCATCCTTGGGCGCGGCAGAATCGGCAGTAAATATACTGTACACCAGTGCCTCCAACGGATTTACCGCTAACGTCTGTGCCTGTGCACTTGGCAGCAGTTTAGCAATGCCCGGGTGCAACGGCTCTTTTCCAATGCGGCCATATATACCCACCAGCGATAGCAGGCAAAACATCACCTGCCAATAAATCCTTACCCACCGTTCATCGCTGCTGTTTTGCCTGCCTATGCGCCTATGAATAAAAGCCACCACCAGCAAAAAAACCCATACCGAAATGGCTACAATAAGACCTAACGTTACAAATGGCGTGGTTTTTACAAAGGCCACTCCATCGGCGTTACCCACCTTTATGTTGTAAATGGTTTGCAAATCAAGCCGCTGCTTGGTAATAAACAGGTGCGCCAAATCGAGGGCATACAGCGAAAACAGCAGTGCTGCCGCCAAACCGTACACCACCATGGCCAAACGCTGGGGCCAGCTGCGCTTAAAAAAATGAACCCCCGGCAAAAAACTGATTAGCAACAACAACAGGGTTATGCCACCCACAATGCGGCAATCGAACCTAAAACCCATCCACAGACTGCGATAAAACTCTGGTTGACCCCAAAAGTCCTTGTAAAAATAAAGGCATATGCCAAGCCGATAGCTATTCAACAGCAGCAGCAGCAGCAAGGCCACTGCACCCAGCCATCTTAAGGTTTTTGGCAATTTGAAAAAAGGCATAATAGCAAAAGTAGGCAATTGTAATATGGCACAAACAGGGCGTGCACAAACATAATGGCAGCCACCGTATGGCCCGCAGCCGTGCTAGCACTAGGCAAGCCGAAGCGCGCCTTAATAAACGACCTGACCTGTTAACATCGTTTTTTGGCTCCAAACCCCAGTAGCCACCACCTGAACCAACACTTTAACGCACCGTTGTAGCCGACTAACTTTCGCATTTTCAGCCTTATATACCAAAACCCTAGCCACCCCTACAAGTACTACAATTTTAACATATTCTACATGCCCACTAGCCCAATAACTTTACGCCAAAATTTCGAAAAAACTTGCCCATGCCGTATTAAGGGTTCAAAAAAATAGCCCTACCCGAACCCAAGTACTACTTAACTTTTACCACCACAACCGCAGCACTTAGCTTGCGTGCGCCAAATGTGGTAAAAACTTGCTGGCTATGGGCTACATACCCTGCCATAGGTATGTGCAGCCACCATAAAACAAAAAAGTGGCCGCCACAATTGCCACAGCAGATCACACCACCACACATGGCCTCCCAACCCACACATCATCACCTAACCACGCCATTCATTTATAAACTAACGCTCTAACCACCGTTGCAGCCCCCAAAAAAACGTATGAAAACACTCGAACACTTTATCGAAAACCAGTGGGTAAGCGCCGATGGCGAAGGCCAGCTGCTTTTCCATGCCGTTTCCGGACAGCCCATTGCAGCAGCCACCAGCGCCGGCCTTTGTTTCCAATCGGTACTGGACTACGCCCGCCAGGTGGGCAATCCGGCACTGCGCAAAATGACCTTCCACCAGCGGGGCCTTATGCTTAAAGCGCTGGCCCTGTACCTGCAGCAGCACTTGCCCGAGTTTTATAGCATCAGCTACCAAACCGGTGCCACCCGTGCCGACAGCTGGATTGACCTCGAAGGCGGTATCGGTAATTTGTTTGCCAATGCCAGCCTGCGCCGCAAGTTGCCCAACGAAAGTTTTTGCCTTGATGGCGACACGCACCAACTGGGCAAGCAGGGGCAATTTATGGGCCATCACCTGCTGGTGCCCAAAGAGGGTGTTGCCATCCACATCAACGCTTACAATTTCCCTGTTTGGGGCATGCTCGAAAAAATAGCCGTCAATTTACTAGCAGGCATGCCCGCCGTGGTAAAACCTGCCACGGCCACCTGCTATCTTACCCAAGCCGTGGTTAAGCGCATTGCCCAAAGCAATTTGCTGCCCAAGGGCGCCCTGCAACTTATTTGCGGCAGCGCTGGCAACCTACTGCAGCATGTTACTCACCAAGATGTGGTTACGTTTACGGGCAGCGCCACCACCGGTCTCCAGCTCAAAAGCCACCCCCAAATACTCAGCCAATCCGTATCGTTCAATATGGAGGCCGATAGCCTCAACTGCATCATACTGGCCGAAGATGTAACTCCCAAAATGCCCGAGTGGGACCTGTTTATAAAAGAAGTACGCAAAGAAATTACCGTAAAAGCGGGTCAAAAATGCACTGCCGTGCGCCGCATTTTTGTACCTGCCCGCCACCTCGATGCCGTGCAAGCCGCCCTGGCAAAAGCCCTTAGCCAAACCAGCATTGGCAACCCCCTGAACGATAAAGTGCGCATGGGCGCACTGGCCGGGCAGCACCAACGTACCGAGGTGCGCCAGCAGGTGCAGCGCTTGCTGGCCACCAGCCAACTGGTGTATGGCAGCCTCGATAGCGTGCAACTCATTGATGCCGACGCCCAGCTGGGCGCATTTTTAAGCCCAATGCTGCTGGTAAATCAGCATCCCCTTACCGATGCTGCCGTGCACGATGTGGAAGCTTTTGGCCCCGTTAGCACGCTCATGCCTTACCAGGGCATCGACGAGGCCATCCACCTCAGCAAACTGGGCAAGGGGTCACTCTGCAGCTCCATTGTTACCGCCAGCGCAGCCCATGCCCGCGCCTATGTGCTGGGCGCCGGCACCCACCACGGCCGCATATTGGTGCTTAATGCCGAGTGCGCCCCCGAAAGCACCGGCCACGGCAGCCCACTACCCCTGCTGGTACACGGCGGGCCAGGCCGGGCAGGTGGTGGCGAAGAAATGGGAGGCCTCCGCGGCATAAAACACTATATGCAGCGGGTGGCTGTGCAAGGCAGCCCAGCCATGCTTACCGCCATTACACAGCAGCATCAGCAGGGCGCACCCGGCATCACCGGCGGCCCACACCCCTTTACCAAATACTTCGAAGAACTTAGCATTGGCGATCAACTCCTCACCCAAAAGCGCCTCATTACCAGCCAAGATATTGATGACTTTGCCCAGCTCACCGGCGATCATTTTTATGCCCACCTTAGCCATACCAATTTTGAAGGCACCATGTTTGAGCGGCAGGTGGCACACGGCTATTTCATTATGAGTGCAGCCGCCGGCTTGTTTGTAAGCAGTGGAGCCAAAAATCCCGTTTTGCTCAACTATGGCATCGATGAGCTGCGGTTTACCAAACCCGTGTACCCCGGTGCCACGCTGCAAGTGCGTTTTACCTGCAAGCAAAAACTGCCCCAGGAGCAAACCGAACCTACCGATATACCCCGCGGCATTGTAAAATGGCTGGTAGAAATGATTGATGATACCGACGAACTCATTGGCGTAGCCACCATACTTACCATGGTAGCCCTGCGCCCCACCAACAGCAGCATCAACAGCAGCAGCCCAGCCACAGCCACCCATGCTCCGCCAGCCACTACCTAAAAAAAAATTAAAATATGGGCGTGCCCCTTCGGGTCGGGCTTTCCATTCCAAGTCCTCGTCTCTACTACCGTAGAGCCTGTGGGCTTTCCATTCCAATCCCTCACGCCGCCCCGCCACCGGTCATCGCTATTTGGTACCAGCATCCATTCAGCCTTGGCCAAGCAGGCCCTTCTACAAATAAAAACACCAACCTAAAACAATAGCACCACATGAGCAGCAATAGCCCCTACATCCACAGCACGCAGCACAACGGCATTGGCACCATCGAGTTTTTTCACCCCGCCAGCAATTCGCTACCCGGGCAGTTGCTACAGCAGTTGGCACAATCCATTACCCAGGCCAGTCAAGACAGCAGCATCCGCGTGCTGGTGCTGCGCAGCGGCGGCGAGGGCGCATTTTGTGCCGGCGCCAATTTTACCGAGCTACAGGCGCTAAAAACCGAAGCCGAAGGGTTACATTTTTTCTCTGGCTTCGCCATGGTTATCAATGCCATGCGGCAAAGCAGCAAACTCATCATTGCCCGCATTCAGGGCAAGTGTGTGGGCGGTGGTGTAGGCCTAGCCGCCGCCGCCGATTATGCGCTGGCCACCACCCAAGCCGCCATAAAACTCAGCGAATTGGCCGTGGGCATTGGCCCCTTTGTGGTAGGGCCCGCCGTAGAGCGCCAATTGGCCACCCACGCCACCCATTTCCAAACCGCAGCTTGGGCACACCAAAAAGGCCTGTTTGCCGAGCTGCACAGCAGCACCCCCAACCTCGATGCAGCCGTTTTGTTGCTTGCCGAGCAGCTCAGCGCCAGCAGCCCCGAAGCCATGGCGGCACTCAAGCGTGTGTTTTGGGCCGGCACCGAGCATTGGGACACCCTGCTGCCCCAACGTGCCGCCATCAGTGGCCGCCTTATTCTAAGCCCGCACGCACAGGCAGCGCTTAGCAAGAAATAGAATATGATTTTTTGATGTGTTGATGTTCTGATGTTTTGATTTTTACCACCACCAAACAATACTAAAAACTTACACACAAACAAAGCAAAAAACTGGTCAATCAGGCTGCACAACTCCGCGCTGTGGGCCTTAGAAAGTGGCCGTTAAAAAAAATCGGGTGGGGGCCG